>JAGBZZ010000095.1 GCA_017652965.1 Clostridia bacterium
CATACCCGATTATCGGGATGGGGATGCAGGTGGAAAACAGACACATCGGGGCAAAGGGAAAGGTCGGAAAGGAGATCACCTTTTTCCCGAATAACACGTTGTCGAGCGTGTTGAGTAAAAAGCAGAGGGCTATGATCACGCAGATGGCGACAAGGTAGATGCGCTCACGCCGAAAGATAAGCTTAAGATCATCGATAAGCCCTAAGTATTTCCGAACCCGGTAATCGGAAAGCAGCTCTTTTTCGCCACAACTACCGCGTATTTTAAACTTATAAACAAGAAAAAATGAGAAGGCGGCGGTCGTCATCAATGCAATGGCAAACAATTTGACAGATTCGTTTTTGATAAAGTTCATAAGGCTCAGCCAAATGAAGGAAAGCAAAATGTAGGCGGCCAGCGTAATCACCGATGCTACCATTACGTTCCAAAGCGCTCGTTTCATAAACCCCTCCACGTCTTTTTTATTATTATAGCAAAAAGCAAAGCCGATTGTAAAGCGACAATACGGCACACATATCTGTCCGTTTTGTATCAGCTTCTGTCTGGGGATAGACAAATTGAGATTTTTTGATCGTAAAAAAGGTGTATTGAAATATTGGGGGCGATGTGCTATCATTAATACATCATACATTCGAAATCTTCAGAGAGGGGAGTGGCGGCGTGTTCGGCTTTTTAGAGGAAATAGACCGTGGGTTATATGAGCGGTATCTGACGCTTGAGCGCGACGTAAAGGCGCGAAGCAATTCCTTTTACGATGCCTACCTCGACCTTCAAGAGCATTTTGTTAAGCTGGTCCTGGAAGAGCAGGGGATAGCGGTAAAGCCCCAGGATACCTGCGGTGCGATTCTGCGGCGTGCGGAGGTAAAAGCCACCTTTACGCAAGTGCTTGGGCTTGATGAATATACCTACAATAAAATGCAGGATTACACCCTTAAGATCAATGCCCATAAGCACAAGGGCGAAAAAACGGTGCAGGCCGAAACGGTCGCAAACTATCTTGGTGTATTTTATCAAGCAGCATCGGTTTATGCCGAAAGCCGGGGAATCACCCCGGACGGCTTTGACCCCGGGTACTACGTATCGATTTTGGGTATCTTTGAAAAAGGCGAGCCGGGACAGCAGGCCGGGAACGGTGATGTGAAAAAGCAGCTGGCCGAAATACAGGATACCCTCACAAATATTACAGAATCCCTGAAAAAATCCCAAAATGCGGCGGCAAAGCCCCGGGGCTCCAACCCGCTTCAGGAGGAGATCGACCGCCGGAAATTCGCGTTCTCTTTAAAGAGCTTTATTAAGCGCTCCGTACACGAATACGTCTGGGTGGGGGCGGAGTCTGACTTCGAAAAGGCGAAGAGCACGACCATCCCCTGGATCCTGGTTTCAATTGCTATGATGCTGCTTTCCACAATCGTCACCTCGGTTTCCTTGGGGATGTACAGCACCTTTACCTTGATCGAAAATATCTGGCTCATACTGGCGCTTTGCCTCTGGAAATATACTTCCGTTGCGGAAAAACGCTACCTGACCTATAAATACGCAGAGAACAGCGCGCTCATCTTCGAGCCGGATGCCGACGGCGTCCTGCGCTGGACGGTATATAAGAAAAAGTACAAATGGTTCTTTGTGCTGTCCTGTCTCTCCTGTATTTGCAATTTTATTTCGATATTGGCAGGGGGAGGTGCCGTGCCGGCACTTGCCGCGATTCTTGAGCTTCTCACTCTCTCGGCGAATATTTTTGCCGCCTATAAGGTGGCAGATTTCTTTGCGGGATACGGGCTACTCCGTTTCACCGGGATGAACGAGGCCGGCACAGCGCAGGTCTCCTTGATTTTTGAGCCGATTCTGAACGAGCTGCACACCGAAGAGGAGTATGTAATAAAGTTCCCGGGCCTCCTATAAAAAACACCCCCTCACAATCCCGAGGGGGTGAAAACGCCTTACTCAAGCGGCTTTAGCATTTCGGAAAACGGAACACCGAGAAGATCGGCGATCCTTTGGATCTCATCGATCTTGATGATCCCGTTGCGAATCAGCCTGCGGATGCACCGCCCTTCGCTGAAAAGCAGCCGCTTTGCGGCTTCCTCCTGCGTCATGTGTGCTTCCTCGATCAGACGTTTTAAATTCGCCCCGGCAACTAAGCTGAGGCGCGTTGACTGTTTCATGATATCAACCTCCTTTGCTTGGCCGAAGCGGTGCTCCGGAGGTCCTGTCAGAAACAATTACAGTATAGCACGCTTTGCAGGAAAATTCAATCCTTTTTCAGAGAACAGGACAAAACCCGTCCTGTTCTTTTCTTTTTTGATATGAGATAATAGAGGCACGAGAAAAAGAAAAAGGACGGGCAAGGGATGTCCGTCCTGTCTGACGCGTCGCAGGGGCTTTATGCCTTGTCCGTAAGGCCGAGGATATAGTCGGCGCTTACCTTGTAAAAGGCGCAAAGCGTGATAAGATGATGGATAGGCATTTCGTTTGCACCGCGTTCATAGCGCGCGTACATGGTTTGTGAGGTACCGAGGATCTTGGCCACCTCTTTTTGGGTCAAATCGTGATCCTCGCGCAGGTCGCGCATTCGCTTGATATAGTGCATCGATATCCCTTTCAAAAGCAAATAAACTCTTCTTACCATTATAGCAGAGCAAATAAATTCACTATTGACATTAGTAAATATATGTACTATAATTAGAGTGCGCATAGGAGGTAATATTATGAGAAATATCAACAAGAGAAGATGTGCATTTTGGTTTGGTGGTATTTTTGCCGCCCTGTTTGTTGGCATTGCGATTGCAGGCTTTGTCAAAGGTAATGCGGAAGCAGGAACGGGATGCTTGGTATTTGGCTTTGTGGGCTTCACCTTTATTTCCTGCCTTTTCCTTGGTAACAATTTTATCGGGGACATGGTCGCTGAGATTTTTAGCTGGGGTTTTGTGCGAATGCCCGGGCTGATCTTCACCCTTGATCTTGACGGTATCATATGGCTTTTGACCGTGAAGCTGGCTTTTTGGATTCTTGGAATCCTGCTTGCCCTTCTGTTCGGTATTTTGGGTGTCCTGCTCGGTGCGGCCCTGTCAATCTTCGTGTATCCGTATGCCATCATTAAAAATTTGAACAGCAACCCCGAGGAGGTAGAGTAAAATGAAGAAAATCGTATTTCTTGCCGTCTTGCTGATGGCGCTTTTGTTAGTGAGCGCGTGCGGCGAGACCGCAGCAACAACCCCTGCAGCTACAACCCCCGGCGCGGTCACGACTACAGCTGAGGCCACGACCACAGCCCCTGTTACGACTGTGCCGCACTATACCGTGTCTTTCTATGATGAGGCGGGCACCCTTCTCGCGGCAAATGATTTTGTCGAGGGGGCCGTGCCGTCTTATGCGTATAACAAAGCCGATACCGCCGAGTGGGATTATACGGTGGAGGGGTGGAGTGCTACCATCGGTGGCGAAGCCCTGTCGGCATTGCCTGCCGTTTCCGGCAATGCATCGTATTACGCCGTAGTCAGCGCCGCTAAGAGAAGTTATACCATCACCTTTGATACGGGGGACGGTAGTGCCGTTTCTTCTATCACAAGAGAGTATGGCAGTATGGTGGATGCACCGTCCGATCGCCCGACCTTGGACGGCTACCGCTTTGTAGGTTGGTGCGTCGGCTCTCCTACGGGTGAAGCGGTAACATGGCCGCTCACTCTTACCGGGGATGTTACGCTTTATGCCTCGTACAATGAGCAGATCGATATCAAGGGGATGCTTTCCGCACTGCTTTCCGGATATCAGCTTAATCCGTATTCTTACATTCCCGAAAGCATGCTTCCCGGCTTCAGCGGTACGCTTGTAGACGTCGAAGACATTCCTAGTGGCTATGGCACCGCTGTGAATATCAGCGCGATTCCTACGGTTGGCTTTGGCGAGCAGTGGAACATGATTCTGGAAAATTTGCAGGAATCCATGCTGTTCTTTAATGCGCTCAGCGCAGTGGAGACTGTCAGCGCTGCTTCGATTACCGCATTTAATAACTATTTCGATGCCAATCCCGCCGATACGGCGCATCACACCTTTGCCAGCGGTATTTATAACGTGACGATCGATTTTGACGGCGAGACACTCTGCTATTTGCTGGAGTACAGCGCAAGCTTCGGGAGTGTTGGGGTGCAGACGGCACAGATCGCATTGACTATGGACATGGAAACGGGCGAGAAGACTGTTCGCGTTCAGATTGGCGATGCCAATGCCCTTTTGTATACCATCGGCGAAAATTCTTACACCTTTGCCATTCGCTATTTTGGCGTGCGTCGCGCCTTCTTCTCCGTATCGAGGGATGAAGATGGGAATGTTTCCGGGCACATTTATGAGTATTTGACGGTTTCCTCCGTAGAGGTCGGCTCTGCCGCTGATTTCTACATCACAGAGGATTACGTGATGGCGGTAGGTAACAAGGCTGACGGCCTTGTAGGCTTCCAGAACAGCATTTGCGAGCTGTACGATGCCGAGACCGGCGCATTCCTCGGGTATGAGGTGCGCGAAAGCCGTACGATCTCTATCGTTTCTGTAACCTTCAACACGCTGTGGTTTGATCTTGCATCCTTTGATGGCTTTACCTCGATTCGCTATGATGCTGAGAACAACCTCTTCTATGTCAACGGCTCGTCTGTTGCTTGGGAGGCCAAGAAAGTGGGCGGTAATATTCTGACCAATCATAAGGCCGAATCCCGCCGCTTTGATATTGAGCTTCGCACGCGCTATGTGTACACGTATGACGAGAGCACCGAAACCTACGTAAAGCATAAGATCGAGGTGCCGATGCTCTTTGTGCAGGAGGAGAATTACGAAACGCTTGTTTCTGATGTGAAGGCGACAAACAACGTGACCATTTCCCCCGAGGTAAACACCGTTGATCTGGCCATGCTGCAGACGGCCTACGATACGCTTTTGGATGTTTTCGAGGAAAATAAGGCACTTGTGACCCCCGATCTTATCGTGGCGCTTATTGGAGACAGAATTGTATTTGATTAACGCTCAACACGCAAAAAGGAAGCGAATTTGATATTCGCTTCCTTTTTGTTATCCTTCGGTATGAACAAGGCGGCCGTCGCGCTCCTCCAAAACGAGGAAGCGCGGATGCTCGTGCCAGTAGATCTCAGGGTAGTGGAGGGCCATACGGAGGCGCCCGTCCTTATCGGTAAAGATCATGGGATGGCCGCCGTTATCCGAAAAGACGGGGGTGTCAAGATGCTCCCAAGTGTCGCGGATGCTGTTGCCGACGGCGGCCAGCACCACGTAATTTCCCTCGGGGATCGGTGACCATAAAAAGCACAGGCGCCCGTCGCGGAGACGGTAGAGAAACGGGGCATCCGAGCCGTAGCGGAAGCTATCCTTCCCCTGATAGCGAAGCGGGGAGGGATGCTCGCCCGACAGCGGCGCATCGCAGGAGCGGAACAACAAAAACGGCTCGCCGACCGCGTGCGTCAGATCCTCGGAAAGCTCGACGGCGCCGAATTCCCCGACGTATGCCCCCATTTCCTCGGAGTAGCAGTCGGGCCAATCGTGCGAATAGACGATATAGGGGCGGCCGTCCTCGACGTACAGCGTGCCGTCGATACAGCTTTTCCCGGCGGGGGTAGCGGGACGGTTAGAGATCGGGATAAAGGGCCCCTCGGGCGTGTCGCTTACCGAGATCTCGGTGCCGCGAAGGCCATCCTTGCCAAGCATGGAGTGAAAGAGATAGAAGCGCCCGCGATAATAGTGCACCTCCGGTGCCCAAAGCTGACCCTCGGCCCAGGAGTTTTCGGGCATTTCATAAATAACGGTCGGCTCCTCCCAATTCAGAAGATCGCTGCTGCGGTGTACGTACAGCTCACGCGCTTTCGGCTCGCCGATCGTACCGTATAGATAATAATAGTCACCGTGATGCAAAACAAACGGGTCACGGATGCGGATCTCTTCTGTTTTCTTCATAAAAACCTCCTGCTTTCGGGGCGATATCTCATTATAACACATCTTGGCGAAAAAGAAAAGGGGATTTTTTTGAAAAAAGATGTTGACAAATCAACAAGAGTGTGCTATACTTCACATGTTGACAAATCAACATCTCGGAGGAGCTATGGAAGAACGTTTTTCAACCTTCACGGTTCTGATCGCCAAGATAGGGCGGCAGATCCGCAGGATCAAAAGCGAGGAAATGGTGGAGTTTGACCTGAAAAGCTCGCATGTTTCCTGCCTGTATTACCTGTATACCCAAGGCGAAATGACGCCCGCAGACCTTTGCGAGCTTTGCGATGAGGATAAGGCGGCCATCTCCCGCTCTATCGAGCATTTGGAGCGTGTCGGGTATCTGGTTGCCCGTCCTGCGCCACCCAAGCGCTATCGCGCCCCGCTTATCCTGAGCGAAAGCGGCCGTGAGGTGGCGCGGCGCATCGCAGAGAAGATCGACGGTGTTCTCGCCCTTGTGGGGCAGGATATGAGCGACGAAGAGCGTGCGGCGCTGTATGCGGGGCTGCGGCTTATCAGTCGCGATTTACAAGCAGTATGTGACCGCTACGGAAACCGTGCGGAATGAAAGGATTAGCTATGGATCATAAAATTCATGAAAAACGCGAATTTACAGACGTTCGCCACCTGATCGAGTGGGCAGGGCAGACCTATGGCGATGCCGCGGCCTTTTCCTGGTGCGAGGGGAAGATGCGTCGCTTTGTCAGTTATCACACCCTGCGTGCGGATGTCCGTGCGCTGGCCAGCGAGCTTTTGGCGCGTGGGTATGCCGGCCGTCATGCCGTCCTGATCGGCAAGCTGAGCTATGAGTGGGCGCTGGTGTATTACGCCGTGCAGATCATCGGCGGTGTTGTGGTACCGCTGGACCGCGACTGGTCGGCCGAGGAGCTGGGCGAGACTGCCGCCCGCGCCGATGCCGCTTTCCTGTTTGCCGATGCCGAGCTTGCGGAAAAGGCCGAGCATATCAAGGGGAGAGTCTCGCTTTCGGCCGAGCCCTGCCTGCTTGGCGGTGCGGCGGGGGAGGGGCTTTCGGCTCTTCTTGCGGAGGGACACAAGAGGTACACCAAAAATCCCGCCGCATATCATGAGGTGGATATCGACCCCTATCGCATGTCGCTTCTCGTCTTTACCTCGGGTACAACGGGGAAGGGCAAGGGGGTCATGCTGAGCCAGAACAACTATCTTTCCGACCTTTCGGACGTGATCCAGTATATTGATTTCCGTCAGAAGACGGTCGGGGTGCTTCCGCCCCACCACACCTATGGCTCGTCGGTCATGCTGATCGGCCACGTGATGATCGGATGTGAGGTCTATTTCTCCGCAGGCCTTCGTTACGTCGTCAAGGAGCTGAAGGCCGAGAAGCCGGGGCATCTTATTCTCGTGCCGCTGTATCTTGAGACCTTCTATCGCCGCATTCACGCCACCCTGCGTGAGCAGAAAAAGGAAAAGCTGATCTACAGCATGATCGCCTTCTCCAACGGTCTTCGCAAGGTGGGGATCGACCTCCGCAAGAAGCTTTTTGCCAAGGTGCGTGCCGCTTTTGGCGGTCAGCTGGAGATGGTCGTGTCGGGCGGTGCCCCCATCAACGGTGAGATCCTTTCCTTTTTTGAGGCAATCGGAATTTCGACCATCAACGGCTACGGCATCACCGAATGCGCTCCGATCATTGCCTTCAACCGCAGTAGAAACATCGTCCCCGGAAGCGTTGGGAACGTTGCCGATATCGACCATGTACGCATCGATGAGCCGAACGCAGAGGGCGAGGGTGAGATCCTGGTAACAGGGCCGAACGTTATGCTTGGATACTATAAGGACGAAGCGGCAACCGCTGAGGCAATCGGGACGGACGGCTACTTCCGCACGGGGGATTACGGCCGCCTGACCAAGGATAACATCCTTTACATCACCGGCCGCAAAAAGAATCTCATCATTCTTTCGAACGGGAAGAACGTGTATCCCGAGGAGATCGAAAGCGAGTTCGTTGCCATTCCCGGGGTGCAGGATATCGTGGTTTACGAGGGGCAAAGCCGCCGTGGGCTTGAGCATAACGCCATCGTTGCCGAGATCTTCCCGGACGGCGAGTATATGGAAAAGAACGGTATTGCCGATGCGCGTGCATACTTTGCGCCCTTTATTGAGGAGTACAACCGCACGACCGTGCCGTATAAAAAGATCGGTGTTCTCAAGGTCAGAAGCGAGGATTTTCCCAAGAATACCCTTCGAAAAATCATGCGTTTTAAAATGGATATGACCATAGACTAAGCAAAAAAGTGCCTTAAAAGGCACTTTTTTGCTTTTTATGAAAACAAAACTTGTCATAACAGACGCTTCGCAAAATCGGAAAAAGCGGTTGCATTTTTTGCAAGGATGTGGTATAATGGCAGGGAAATGAAAGGAGTCGCATATGCCGTTTTTGCCGTTGAGCGCTGAGGAGGCACGGGAGCGTGGGTGGTACACCCCGGACTTTGTGCTTGTTACGGGGGATGCCTACGTGGATCATCCCTCCTTTGGTACTGCTATCATTTCCCGTGTTCTGGAGAAGGCGGGCTTTTCGGTTTGCATCCTTTCTCAGCCGCAAAGCGATGCGGACTACCGTCGCTTTGGCACCCCGCGGCTTGCTTTCCTTGTCAATGGCGGTAACATTGACTCGATGGTGGCGCATTATACCGCTGCCAAGCGCCGCCGCAGTGAGGATGCTTACACGCCGGGTGGCCGAGCGGGTGCCCGCCCCGACCGAGCGGTGATCGTATATTGCCGTGCCCTGCGCCGCCTGTTTGGAGACGTGCCGATCGCCATTGGAGGCCTGGAGGCTTCGCTTCGTCGCTTTGCCCATTACGATTACTGGGATGATACGGTTCGCCCTTCGATCCTTTTGGATTCGGGGGCCGACCTTTTGATGTACGGAATGGGGGAGCGGCATATCCTGGAGATCGCCCGTCGCCTCTCGGCAGGCGAGACCATCGGTACGATGACCGATATTCTCGGTACCTCCTATGCAGTTCCCGTTTCCGCCTACCGTCCCGCTCCTGCGGCCGAGTGCCCGTCCTTTGAGGCGGTAGCGGCCGATACGGCAGAGGGGAAGCGCGCGTATGCCGTTGCCTGCCGCATTCAGCAGGAGGAGCATGACGCCATGCGCGGCAAGCGCGTGATCCAGCGCCACGGCGACCGCATTGTTGTCCAAAATCCCCCCTCACCCCCTCTTACCACCGAGGAAATGGACGCGACCTACGCGCTCCCCTTTATGCGTACCTATCATCCGTCTTATGAGGCACTTGGCGGGGTCCCCGGGATCGAGGAGGTTAAGTTTTCCATCATCCATAACCGCGGCTGCTACGGTGCCTGTAACTTCTGCTCGCTTGCGTATCACCAGGGGCGGTACATCAGCGTTCGCAGTCATGAGTCTGTGATCGCCGAGGCAAAGGCCATTACCGAAATGCCCGATTTCAAGGGCTATCTCCACGACGTTGGCGGGCCGACTGCCAACTTCCGCGCCCCCTCCTGCAGGAAGCAGGAAAAAGCGGGTCTTTGCCCCGACAAAAAATGCCTTGCCCCGTCCGTTTGTCCTACGGTACGTGTGGATCACAGTGATTATCTCGCGCTTCTTCGCAAGCTTCGCGCCCTGCCGCGGGTCAAGCGTGTCTTTATCCGCTCGGGTATCCGTTTTGATTACCTTTTGGCCGATGAGGATGAAAGCTTCTTCAAGGAGCTTGTGCGCTACCACGTCAGCGGCCAGCTGAAGGTAGCACCCGAGCATTGCTCGCGCCGTGTGCTTGCCAGGATGGGAAAGCCGCCCATCGAGGTCTATAACCGCTTTAAGCGGCGGTTTATCGAGCTGACCGAAAGCATGGGGAAAAAGCAGTACCTCGTGCCGTATCTGATGTCCTCGCATCCCGGCAGTACGGCTACCGATGCGGTAGAGCTTGCCATCTTTCTGAAGAAGGAGGGCATGCATCCCGAGCAGGTGCAGGATTTTTATCCTACCCCCGGCACGGTTTCCACCTGCATGTTCTATACGGGCCTTGATCCCTACACCATGGAGAAGGTCTACGTGCCGAAGACCCCTGAGGAAAAGGCCGAGCAACGCGCGCTTTTGCAGTATTTCCGCCCCGAAAACCATGCCCGCGTGCGTGAGGCGCTCCGTCGTGCCGGGCGCACCGATCTTATCGGTAGCGGTCGCGATTGCCTTGTCCCTGCCGAGCGGCGCACCCCACTGTTTGAAGCCAAGCGCGGCTCTCGCCGTCCTACCTCGCAAGCGCCTTCTGCCCGTCGCGGCGCCGCGCGCCCGGGTGCAAGACCGCCGAAAAAGAAGAAATAAGCAAAAAACACCCCTCCGACCGAGTCTTCGGTTGGTAAAGGGTGTTTTTTTGCAAGAGGCTACTTCTCCTCGAAAAAGCGGAGAGTCCAGGCTTGGAGACGTAGGCGGTCGGAAAGGAATCGATCCTCAAAGGTGTCGCTTTGCACCCATCCGCCGCGAAATCTTGCGGCCTTGACACTCGGTAATGTGTCAAGCGACGGCATCTGCGGGCGCGGGGTGAGCTCTGCGCATTCGGCTCCCGAAAGGATCTCAAGGGCGGCCATCATCCAGTCGGCAGGACCCAAGGTGTGCGCGCCGACGCGAATGGAGGTGGGAAGGAAGGCGTCGGCATCTATGGTGGCGGCCGAGGCACACATTTCCTCCCGCGTGACGGCGGTAGGGGTGGTGATGCCGCACGGTGCCGACAAGAAGCCGTATACTTTCCCGCAGACATGCTCGCATGCGCCCAAAAGCAGGTCACGGCAGGCAAGAAAAACATCCGAAAGCGAAAGCGAGGGCGAGGCGATCGGGTATTGCTGGTGACCGGCACTTCCGCCGGCCGCTATTGCATGGATGCCCCCGTAGATGCCGTGGTGGTGGCCATTTTGGACCGGG
>JAGBZZ010000008.1 GCA_017652965.1 Clostridia bacterium
ACCGGAGGATCGCCGGTATCTTGATTATCACGACATTCTCGCCCGAAAGGATATTGACGTGGCGATCATTGCTACGCCCGATCAGCTTCACCTTAAGATGAGCGAGGAATTTCTGGCGGCGGGGATGCACGTCCTTTGCGAAAAGCCGCTTGCCCTGACCCGCCCGGAGCTTGAGGCCATCGTGGCGCTGACGAGAAAATATCCGAAGCAGAAGTATATGGTCGGCCAGGTATGCCGTTACAACGCCTGCTTTATCAAGCTGAAGGAGCTGTACGACGAGGGCAGGATCGGCGAGCTGTTCTTTGCGGAATCCGAGTACGCGCACGATTATTACAAGCTGCTGCCCGAGTGGCGGCGTGACCCGAACCGCTACGGCGTGATCGGCGGTGGTTGCCACGCGGTGGATCTTTTGCGCTGGATCGCGGGGGATCCCACCGAGGTCTTTGCCTATGCCAACCACAAGATGCTGCCGATGATCGTGACCGAGGATGCCACCATTGCGGTGCTGAAATTCCCGAACGACGTGATCGGCAAGATCTACGTATCGACGGGGTGCAAGCGCCCCTACACCATGCGCACCCAGCTGTACGGCTCGAAGGGGACGCTTCTTTACGAAAGCGGCAAGGATTACGTAGAGCTTTATACGCTTGGCGAGGATGGGATCGCGGTCAACCCGACGCCCGAGCTTGTGCCCGTGGAGCGGCAAAGCCACAATATGTACGGCGAGTTCTGCGATCTTGCTAAGATCATCGACGAGGATCTGCCGGTGGCCATGAGCGCCGAGGAGGGGGCAAAGAGCATTGCCACCTGCCTTGCCATTGTGGAATCGACCAAGACCGGTATGCCGGTCAAGCCGAATTACAACTTTTAAAAGAAATGCCCCGAGGGACGTCTTTACGGCATCCCCCGGGGATTTTTTAAATTCTATCACTCTCGGTCAGAAGGCGGCGATACCGGGCAACGTCAAGACGCGAAAGCGCCTCTTCCCCGATCCGAAAGCGCCAGTTGCCCTCGGCGCGGCCGGGGACGTTGATGCGTGCCTCTGCCCCCATGCCCAAAAGGTCGGCAAGGGGGAGGATGACGTAGCCCGCCGCCGAGTGAAGAAGGGTGCGGATGACGGCATCCGAAAGGCTCTCGCCCTGCGAGATCCGGCAGTAAGCGCCGACGGCATCGCTTTCCTCTTTCGTAAGAGACCCGAGATACTCGGCAAGCGTCTCGTTGTCGTGCGTGCCGCTGTAGGCCGCGCAGTCCTCGCGGTAGTTATGGGGCAAATGCGGGCTTTCCGGGTCACCGAGAAAGGCGAAGCGGAACACACGGGTCGAAAGAAAGCCGTTATCCTCACGCAGGCGCACGGTGGCCTCGTCGATCACGCCGAGATCCTCGGCGATGATGGGATAGCCCTCGGTCAGATCGCGCACCGTGTCAAGGAAGGCCTGCCCGGGGCCTGCCTCCCACCTCCCCTCGGTGGCCTTCGCCCCCTGTGGGATGGCATAAAAGCCGGAATAACCGCGAAAGTGGTCAAGGCGCAGGCCGTCAAAGCGCTCCCGGAGGAAGGCAAGGCGCGCACGCAGGAGGGCGTACGCATCGGCTTTTCCTGCGCCGTAATCGTAAAGGGGGTTGCCCCACACCTGCCCGTCATGCGAGAACATATCGGGGGGCGCGCCTGCCACGTCACCTCCCTGCCGATAGGCCTTGGGATAGGCGAGGGTATCGTAGCTTTCGGGCGCGGAATAGATGGGCAGATCGCCAAGGATGGCGATGCCGCGCGCGGCCGCATACAGGCGAAGTGCCTGCCACTGCCGATGAAACTCATACTGGCCGAAGGCGAGCGTGAAGAAGGGGATCTCCTCCCGCGCGGCGGCCAGGCGGCAATAGGTGGCGGTTTCGGGATTTTCATGCAGGAACTGCTCTACGCTTGCGCGGTCTGCCCTTGCGGCCGCCGCAGCAAGAAGGACTGCCCTGCGCGCCGCGACATCCCCGGCCACGCAGGACGAGGGCGGACACACGGCCGCCTCGGCCTCAGAGGGGCGCAAAAGGCCGGCCGCCACCAGCTCATCCGGGTCGATATACGCCGTATCGGCCGCAAAGGAGGAGCGGCCGGAATAGGGCGAGCGATAGGCATCCGGCGGGCAGAACGGGAGGATCTGCCAAAGCGAAAAGCCGCACGCCGAGAGCTTATCCAGAAATCCACGTGCCCCTGCCCCCAGCGTGCCGATGCCAAAGCGCCCCGGCAGGGAGAACAGCGGGAGAAGGACACCGCTTCTTTTTTTCATAGCCTACCACCTTTCTTATATTATATAATCCAGTGTATCCGAAACCGTGAGAATCCATGCAAAATAAAAAGGCACTGCGGTGCAGTGCCCCTTTATTACGCCATGGCGTTCAGCTTCTTCGTGAATGCGCTCTTCTTGTGCGCGGCGTTGTTCTTGTGAAGGATACCATGAGCAACAGCCTGGTCGATCTTCTTCACAGCAACCTTGTATGCGGCGGCGGCCATTTCACGGTCACCGGCGGCCAGAGCGGCATCATACTTTTTGATCAGGGTGCGCATCTGCGACTTGAAGATCTGATTGCGCAATGCCTTGGCTTCGGTTACTTTCACACGCTTTTTGGCAGATTTGATGTTCGGCACGACATTTTCCTCCAAATTATTTGTTGCGATCGGACTGCATTATCACCTGAGAGGGGTGTGAAAAAGCACTCACCTGCATACGTTAATAGATTTTATCATACTTTTTTAAAAATTTCAAGTGTTTTTACAAATTTTTTTAATTTTTCTTGACAAATTGACAAAAGCGTGGTATACTTGTAAAGCAAATAACTTTACAGAGGTATTCGCCGTGTTCGAAAAGGATCTGACAGTGGAATTTCTCCTGGATTTTTACGGCGAGCTTCTACCGGTGCGCACACGCCGCATCCTGGCCGCGTATTACGGGGATGACCTGTCGCTTGCCGAGATCGCGGAGGGAGAGGAGATCTCCCGCCAGGGCGTGCGCCACATTGTAAAAAAGGGAGAAGAGGAGCTTTTCTTTCTGGAGGAGCGGCTTGGGCTGGCGGCGCGCCACCGTGCCATGATGGCCGATGCCGAGCATCTGCGTGCCATGACCGCCCCGCTTTCCGCTACAGAGGATGCGCAGGTGCGCGCCCTGTGTGAGGAGCTGAACCGCTTCCTTGTCGCATATTGGGAGCAGTAACCGAAAGGAGTATGCGCTGTGTCCATGTTTCAAGGGCTGACCGAAAAATTATCCGCGGCGCTGAAAAAGTTCCGCAATAAGGGCAAGCTGACCGAGGCCGACGTCCGTGAGGGGATGCGGGAGGTCAAGCTGGCGCTCCTCGAGGCTGACGTCAACTTCAAGGTCGTGCGCGATTTTGTCAAAAAGGTGACCGAGCGCGCGATCGGTGAGACGGTGCTGGAGAGCCTTTTGCCCGCCCAGCAGATCATTAAGATCGTAAACGAAGAGCTGATCGCCCTGATGGGCTCGGAATCCCCGAAGCTGGAGATCGCGCCGAAGCCCCCCACGGTCATTATGATGGTGGGTCTGCAGGGTGCCGGTAAGACTACCCATACGGGTAAGCTTGCCCTTTCCTTAAAGAAGAAGGGGAAAAATCCGCTTCTTGTCGCCTGTGACGTCTACCGCCCTGCGGCGGTTGACCAATTGAAGATCGTGGGGGATTCGATCGGGGTGCCGATCTTCACTATGGGAACCTCCACAAGCCCCGTCAAGATCGCCAAGGCGGGGGTTGAATACGCCAAGAAGCACGACCATGACCTGGTGCT
>JAGBZZ010000096.1 GCA_017652965.1 Clostridia bacterium
GGAAGGAAACAAGGGCAAGATTTTTGGTTTTCATTTCACATAGACCTCCTTTTTCATCGTGGGATGGGAATGGCCGACAAGCTCACAGCATGCGGCAAGGCGGAAGCCCTCGGCGATCGGGTCGACGTCAAGGGCGGTGTCAAAGGGATAGCGCTCTTCAAACGAGTAACGGATGATCTTTTCGATCCTGTCAAGGTGCGGGCGCAGGGGCAGATTTTCGACAAACAGGACGTCCCCCTCCTCTCCCTCCGAAAAGGGATCGGCAAGAACCGTCACGGGGCAGGGGGCGCTTGCGAGATATTTTTCCGAGAACGGGTGGCAGATGAGCCGCCCGCCAAGGGTAGCAAGATCGGCAAGGATCTCGCGGTCACGGCTGACACGGCGGCCGAGAAACAGCATGCCGCCACGGGTGTCGGTGCATACGACGACCGTCATGCTTTTTGTACCTCTCTTTCACATTCCTTCCTATAGGCGTTGATGGCGCGCTGGCTTTTCAGGATGCGCGTTTCCCCCGGGCACCGCCCGAGGATTTCAAAATACCTTCGCCGCCGCTCCTTGGTGCGCCCGTCCCGCACGACCCAAAGGAAAAACTCGCGGTCAAGCTTCTCGGGGCATCCTGCGGCGGTCGAGGCGCGTACCCTGCCGCGATGGGTGCGGTAGCGCCGCCATACGCGGAAAAGGCACACAAGACGCGGAAAATCAAGAAATAGGATGCGGTCGGCACAGTCAAAGCGGCGCTCGGGCAGAAGAGAGGAATAGGTGCCGTCTATGATCCACCCCTCCTCGTGCGTATCGAGAAAGTCAAGGACCATCCTCTCACGCTCCTCCTTCGGGCGTTCCTGCCATCCGGGCAGAAACTGGACGGTATCCAGGTGCAGGACGTCAAGACCGTAGAGCCTGCCAAGATAGGTGGCAAGCGTGGATTTTCCACTGCCGGAGTAGCCGATAATGGCAATCTTCATAGCAGCTCCTTTCGTTAGCCGAAGCATTCGGCCGCGGCGATCGCCAGAAGAAGCTCGTCCTCTGCGCGATCCCGCCCGTATGCCTCCAAAAAAACGTTGCGGCACGCATCGGTGCCAAGGTTGTAGCAAAGCGACCATGCCCCCCAGAAAAGGTCGATGTGACGGTCGCCGATCCCTGCCGCGCCAAGGTCGATATAGGCGGAGGGGCGCCAGCCGTCAAGCAGGACGTTCGGCAGACAGAAGTCACCGTGCAGGAGCACGCGAGAGGAAAGGTGCGGCGCGGCCTCGCGGACGCACGCCAGTGCCTCCTCCTTTGTAAGCATGATCCCGGGCGGCAGATAGGAGGGGTCAAAGAAGCCGGCGGCGGCACGCGTCTCTACCGTTTGCAGATAGTCGGCCGTGCGGCAGGGGATAGGGCAGCCGGCCTGTGGTGTCTCGTGGAGGGCGCGCAAGGCTTCCCCCAAGGTGGCGGCCAGGCGCCGTCCGTCTGCAAGATAGCGGGGGTGCGTGGCATCCTCACCGATCCCCTTTCTCGTCAGTAGCCAGTCCTCCTCCTCGGAAAGATAGGCAAGGACCTCCACGGATAATCCGTTTTTGTAAAAGAAGCTTGTCATTTCTGCTTCCTTTTGTAAGGCAGTGCGCGCGCCGCGCTTCAGGTAAAGCCCTACCTCCTCCAGATAGTAGACCCTTGCTTCTGGCGAGGAGGATGCATCATAGATCCTGCCGTGCAGGTAGGGATGAAGGGCGGCAGGGAAATCCTCGGCGGCAGGGATTATCGGGGTGTGCTTCATCTCTCCTTAGCCAAAAGGAGGACTGTGTTGCCCTCGGCGTACACCTCGGTGACCTCGGCAAAGCCCGCACTGTAAAGCAGGGCGATCTCCTCCTCTACAGTCAGCGGGATATCGATATGCACGGGCTCCCCCTCGGGGATGCCATGCTCACGCCGCGCCTCTTCGGCTTCGGCAAGCAGGCGGTCGGCCTCGGCCTTGTCTCTCAGCATGTAGTCGGCATCCAGAAAGACACCGTTCGGCAGAAGAGAGGAGTAGATCCTCGGGAAAAGCTCGGCCTTTTCTTCCTTCGTCAGATGGTGCAGGGTCTCCACGGCTACCGCCGCCCCGAAGTAGGGATTGCCAAGCTTTACGCGGCGGTAATCCCCCGCGATCAGGCACATCTCTTTATCCGGGAATTTCTCACGCAGGCAGGAAAGCATCGGGCCGGAAAGATCGATCCCGCTGACGTTCAGCGCGGGAAATCTTTCAAAGATGCCCTCAAGCTCAAGGCCTGTGCCACAGCCGAGGTCAAGCAGATGCGTGATCCCCTCGGGCAGGAGTGCGGCAAGCCGCTCATAGACGGCACGACAGCCCTCGACCTCGTTCAGCATATGGGCATCGTAGCCGGGAAGGCGCTTGTTGAAAAATTCGGACATGGGTTCGGGCTTTTGCATAATGTCTCCTTTCATACCAGAAAGCCTTCAAAGAAGGCAAGCAAACGGCGGTAGGTGATATCGCGGGGGCTTTCCACCCGTCGGGCGGCCTCAAGCTCACGCCTGAGGCTTTCCTTGATCGCAGTGGGAAGGGGGGCATCGGTATTGGGAAGTGCAAGATTCAATTCATCCAACTGGCGGAAGGCCTTTTTGGTGATGTTGGTCGAGCCGAGCGAAATGACCTTCTCGGTCATAAGCAGCTTGGTGTGCAGCATCTTTGGGGAGAGCAAGACCGTGATCCTGCCGCCGCTTTTGGCAAAGAGACGGGCGGCGGCCAGGCGGTTGGTGTCGTTTTGGAAATTCGCCTCGGCAGGGATCATCACCGTGACCCGAACGCCACGGCGGTGGGCATCGAGGATAGCACGCTCAAAGCGCGCAAGCGGCGAAAAGTAGGCCATCACGATCAAAAGCTCGCTCTTTGCCTCTTTGATCAGCGATAGGTAGTGCTCCTCCATGCCGAAGTGACCTGTCACTTTGCAGTTGTGCGGAAAGGAGAGCGCATCGGTTGTCGGCTTGCCCTCCCTTGCCGCCAGGAAGGCATCGACGTACCTGCGCCCCGAAAGCCTTACCATATAGTCACCGTATTGGCGTCCGCGCAGGTCGCACCCCGCCTCCTTATCCTCAATATTCACCCCACCGAGGAAAAGGGTCTCGCCGTCAATGAGGTAATACTTCGAGTGGTCGGCAATAAAGGGGCAGGAAAGCTCGATGCTCGGGTGGTTGACAAGGCGACGGTAAAGCTCACTTTCCCGGTCGGCGCGCCACCCTCCCGCCTCCTTGGCGTAAAGGCGGCAAAGGGCGCGGCTTTTGATACGCTCGATGGGCGTTTGGCGCTTATGAAAGAAGGAAAGACGGGATTCCTCGGCCTTTTCCAGCACCACCCCGTAGCGATCCTTGACAATGCGCACCGAAACGCCGCGGTCGGCGGCGGAAAGGACGGCCTCGGCCATACGGTTGCCGATGGCATCGTCCCGCCAGATGAACATATGGATCTCGATCGACCGCTTGGCCCCCTCAATGGCCGCAAGGATCGCGGGGAAGGCCTCCTTGCCCCCGTCGAGAAGTGTGAGGTCATTCATCCTTTTTTTCCTCCATGCCGGCAAGGATGCGGTGGTAGAGCCTTACCGTGCGGACAAGCGTGAGGCAGAGAAAGCCCAAAAGGGCAAGCATCACGGCCAGCATTGCCCCCGCCCCTGCAAGAACACCGAGGGTAATCGGCCCACGGAAAAAGAAGGAGACGGCAAGGACGGCAAGCGCCGCCGAAAGCGAAAGGGCAAGCAGATAGGCAGGGGCGTGGTAGAGGTAAAACTCGGCGCGCATGGTCGAGGGGGCAGGGGTCACGGTCGGGTCGGCGGCAGTTACCTCCTCCCCCTCAAGGAAGAGGACGGGCGGCAGGTAGCACTCCTCCTTTTGCTGATAGGTGCTTGCGGTATAGCACAGTGTGTAGCTTACCCCGCCTGTCGCAGGGAGGGTGAACGCACGGCGGATGCGGTAGGGGTCATAGGCTTCAAAAAAGCTATAGGGGCGGATCCCCTGCCCGTTGTCGGCAAAGAAATTGACGGTCATCAGAAGAAGGGCTAAGGGGAGAAACAGAATAAAAAGCAGGATAGAAAGGATGCGCCGCCACCCGCGTTGCGGAAGAGTGGGTACGTCGGTGCTGACAGAAAGCACCCGCTCTCCCTCCCCGGGGGTAAAGACCGCCTCGGGGCAATCGGGCGAGAGGGTCGCCACCTCGCCTCCAAGGGTAAGGCGCATCGGCGGTAGGGTGCTACCTTTACGCATCGGGCGGGCAGTAATGCGGATCTTACCCTCCGACAGTGGCTCAAGTGTCTTCATGGCAGGCTCCTTCCAAAAAGGCAAGGGCATCCTCAATGCAGGCAAAGTTGTGATCCACCCTATCGGGGTCGGGCACACCGATGCCAAGCGAGAGCCCTGCGTATTCAAACATCGGGTAATCGTTTTCCTCATTGCCGATAGCCACCGTCTCGGCGGCACCGATCCCCAGTGCCTCGCCAAGGGCGCGCACGCCCTCGGCCTTGGAGGCGCCGCGGGGGAGGATATCAAAGCGGAAGGCAAAGCGGTAGACGTCCAAGATTTCGCGGTAGCCACCCCTGTTTAGGATCTCCTCGACAACCTCCATTCCCCCCTCGGCAAGCGGGCAGGGGGTAACGGCCACGGTGTTCGGCTGGTAGTACACGGCATCTCCGAGGGCCTCGTCGATCTCGGCACGCACACGGCGAAGCGCCGCCTTCACCTCCGGTGTCAGCGGGAAGGTCGTGCGGCGCTTGGGGGGCAGGTCAATGCCGAAAAGCGTCTCAAGGCCGTTTTCCCCGATGAGGATCACGTCGCGGAAGTTTGCCATCCGGAAGAATCCCGCAAGGTAAAAGGCGGGCTTGCCCGAGGCCACCGCAATGCGGACGCCGCGCCTTTGCAGGGCAAGCAGGCCTTCGCGCACGGTCGGGCTTATGCCGCCTGCCACGGGGGCCAGGGTGCCGTCCAGGTCAAATACACAAAGGCGGATGCTCAAAGGGAAAGCTCCTTTCCGAGGAAGCGGGCAAGGTTGTCTCGATAGATCGCCGCACGGGTCTCCTCGGAAATTCCAAGCTCGTCATAGATCGCGTTATCCTGCTCGATCATAGCTCTTGCACGCTTCGAATCATAGGAGTTGGCGACGTGGTCGGTGCCAAAGAGAATGTTGTCCTTGGCGGGATATCCGACGTTATGGAGCTTTGTGAGCAGATCGCGGCGATAGATGGCCGGCGTGCCGGGGGTGATATCAAAGAACATCTCGGCCGTGCGACCGTAGAAATGCCTTGCCCAGTTGAACTTGCCGTACATCGCAATGCACTCGTCCACCCACGGCCAGGAGCAATGTCCCATCGAGAAGCGGAGGTTTTCTACCTCAAGGAGGGGCTCGTAATTGACGGGACGGGTATACTTGCCCGAGGCACCGTTATCCCAAAGAATGCCCGAGTGGAAGATGACCGGCAGGCCAAGCGCCGCGATCTCGCGCATCATGCGCATGGACTTCTTTTCCTCAATGTAAAAGTTGCACGGCATCACCTTAACGGCGACAACGCCGGCCTCCTTGGCACGGAGGAGCTTTTTTGCGATCCCGCGCTCATAGGGGTGTGCCCAAATGACGGGGAAGAGCCTCTCCTCTGCGCCCTCGGTCAGCATGGCAAGCTGCTCAAGGCGGGCCTCAAACGAGATGCCGCGCTGGCGTGAGACCTCGGGCGGTCTTTCGGAAAATACGCAGGCGCCAAAGATGCCTGCCTCGTCAAGGGCGGCCAGCATGGCATCGCGGTCATAGGGGCGGTCAATACAGGCATGTACGTGCAAATCGTAGATCTTCATAGTCGTATTCCTTTCTTAAAAAAGCTTCGGGCGGTTGGCCTCGGTGAGGGTGACACCCGCGGGCTCAAGCACCCGCAGGCGGAGCTGATAGGCAAAGGTAATGCGCTCGGGGAAGCGGTACTCGCATTCGCCCTTGCCCGTGTGGGTCACGGTGGTGTATTCATGAAAATCGGTGCCGTCGAAAAGGTCGATGGCAAATCGCGTGATCCCGTCGGCGGGGAGGCGCAGAAGGTCAAAGGGATAGATGCCGCGCAGGCGGAGGACAAGCCCCTCCTCTCCATAGGTCACGGTACTGCTCCAGCCCGCAAGGTTCTGCCAGCGGACGGTGCCCTCGGCCTCCTCGGCCTCACGGAAGAGATAGACGCCAAGCTTATAAAGCATGGGCTCGGCGACCGCCTCGGTCACGGAGATGCGGATGGCCTCGGCCGTGACAGGGCCAAACCTGCGCGCACAGTAGGCGCCAACCGATTCACCTGTAAACAAAACCTTCCATTCACTGTCCACTAGCGCCTCCACGCGATAGGCGCGGATGCGGTGCCCAAGCGCGGGCGGCTCACCAAAGGCCACCGTGTTGATGGCCGTGGGGGCAGAGAAGGTGACGGTGATGGCGGGGGTAAGACAGCCGTCCTGCGGGGCATAACAGCCTTCGCCTTCTGCCAAGGCATCCCCGGGGGCATAGCCGCCCCCCCGTATCGAGGTGGCGGTCAGGGTGGCGCCCTTCGCGAGATTTTTGCTGAGATTTTCGGAAAGCGTGTCGGCAAAGGAGCGGAGGGCGCGCACGTCGGCTTCGTGCAGAAGGCCGCGGCGGTCGGGTGGGAGGTTAAGAAGCCAGCCCGTCCCCCGCCCGATCGAGTGAAACCAGAGATCGGTGAGGTTTTTGGGGCTTCTGACCATCGTATCCTGCTCTTCGTGGTAGAACCAGCCGGGACGGATCGAGACGTCGGCCTCCGGGGGGATATAGGCCGTACCGCACGGGTCACCCTTATTGAGAAGCGTGCCGATCTCCTGCTCCAGCGCGGCGGGATCGACGGTGGCCCAGCAGGGGATGCCCGCATAGCCGATCTCGTTGCCGATCCAGCGTACGTCCACCCACGGGGTAGCACCGAAGGAGCCGAAGATGACGGCATCCGGCTGATAGCGGCGAAGGGTGTTTACCCATCTTTCCCAGTCGTACTTGGTCTTGGTGCTTCCCGCACCGTCCCACCAGCAGTTCCAGATCTTGCCGTAGCCCGACATCAGCTCTTCAAGCTGGCCGACGTAGAAATCGTTGTAGGCATCACTGCCCCAGGTCGGCTCGTGGCGATCCCAGGGCGAAAGGTAAAGCCCCGCCTTGATCCCCTCCTCGCGGCAGGCATCGGTAAACTCACGCACGATGTCGCCCTTGCCGCCCTTGTAGGGGGAGTTCTTGACCGAATGCTCGGTATACTTTGTCGGCCAAAGGCAAAAGCCGTCGTGATGCTTGGCAGTGAGGATAGCGGCGGTAAAGCCTGCCGCCTTCAGGGCAAAGATCCATTGGCGGCAGTCAAGCTCGGTGGGGTTAAAGAGGGCGGGATCCTCGGTACCGTCCCCCCATTCGTTGCCGGTGAAGGTGTTGATCCCAAAGTGAAGGAAGGCGGTGCGCTCACGCCCCCACCATTCCAGCTGGCGCGCGTTCGGCACAGGGCCGACGGGTGAAAAGGGAAGATCCTGCATATTCATTTCACATGATGCGCCGCAAGATACAGCCTTGTGATCTCGCAGGCAGTCCTTTCTATGTTTTTTGTTGCCCGCTCGCAGTTCATAGCCTCGGCAAGCGTGCATGGCCCATCCGCGATAGGGAAATAGGCATCAATGCCACACCCGTGCAGGGGGGTGGCATCCGCGCTGACGGAACCGCCGATGGCGACCACGGGGATACCCCTTTCCTTGGCCGCGCGGGCGACCCCGACAGGCGCCTTGCCAAAGGCTGTCTGCCCGTCAAGCCGCCCCTCCCCCGTCAGGACGAGGTCGGTGTCGCGCAGCGCTTCTCGCAGGCCGATCATGTCGATCACGGTTTCTACCCCCGGGGAAAGATGTGCCCCCAAAAGCGTGAGGAGGGCAAAGCCAAGCCCCCCGGCCGCCCCTGCGCCCGCCACGACCGAAAGATCCTCGCCGCGTGCCCCGGTCACGACCGCGGCAAAGTGGGCAAGGGCGGCATCCAGGGTGGGGATATCCTCGGGGCGTGCCCCCTTTTGCGGGGCAAAAACGGCGGCGGCGCCCTCTGCACCGCATAGCGGATTTCGGACGTCGCAGGCCACGTGGAAATCGGATTCAAAAAGCTC
This sequence comes from Clostridia bacterium, assembly GCA_017652965.1. Next base: position 8,103 of record JAGBZZ010000096.1, read on the forward strand.
CTGCGGCACGCGGCTCGTATCGACCGTGTGCAGAGAAAGCAGGCCGTGCGCCCCATGCGCGATGGGGTTGCCGCTTTGGTCGAAAAGGCCAAAGCCGAGCGCCTGCAGCATCCCTGCACCGCCGTCGCAGGTTGCACTGCCGCCGATCCCGATAAGAAAGCGGCGACAGCCGTGCGCGAGGGCATCGGCGATCAGCTCACCGACACCAAAGGTGGTGGTATATAGGGGATTCCTTTCCTCGGGGCGCAAAAGCGGTAGCCCTGCGGCGGCCGCCATCTCTATGACGGCGGTATTGTCACCAAGGATGGCGTACTCGGCCACCGTGGGGGCACCAAGCGGCCCTGTGACGGTGGCCGTGACGAGGGTGGCATCCTCGCCCGCAAGGGCGCGTACCGTACCCTCCCCGCCATCGGCCAGGGGGAACACTGCCACCTCGGCCGTGCCGTCGGCGGTAAGACAGCCGCGGCGTGCCGCCTCTCCTGCCGCGATAGAGGAAAGCGACCCCTTCATGGAGTCAATGGCTATCACGATCTTCATAGGCGCGTCTCCCTTCTGCGGTCAGAGTCAAAAGGATCACAGGAGGGATCCAAGACACTCCCGCGTTTCGGCCACAAGCTCGGTCAGGGAGAGGTTCTTCGCCCCGATCACGCGGTGCTGACAGCGTCCCTGGTTCATGGGCAGGAGAAGCTTTGTCGCCTTCGATTGCCCGACGGCCACGGCCATGGCGGGTGTCACCTCGCCGAGAAGCGAATCGGCCGAAAGAATGCCGATGGGGCCGATGATCACGTCGGCATCCCGTGCGGCCACGATCACCGGGTTTTCACCCGTAGCGCCGAGGTCTGCGCCCCCCTTCAGCATGGCGGCGGTGGCCACACTGTTCGTGCCGATCGCCAAAAGCTGCATATCCGGAAAGGCACGCTTCAGCTCTTCACAGATCAAGGCGCCAAGGCGGCCGCCCTGCCCGTCGATAATTACGATATTCATATGATATTCTCCCTTTAATCGGTGATGCGGTTCTTGCAGAACAGAAGATACAGGATACCCACAAGGGCGGCAAGCGCGGCGGCGCCAAGCAGGACGTAGAAGACCGACGGCCACCCAAAGCCGTCGGCAATCGCGCCGAGGCCATAGGAGGTGACGGTGCTGCCCACGTAGCAGAAGCCGTTGAGAAGCCCCGCCATCCGCCCGGAGTTGACACGGTCCTTCAGCCGCAGGGGCATCATGCTGGTGATGACGTTGTTGACACCGGCCATCAGGCAGGACACCACGGCAAAGGAGGCGATCGTTACAGGGATCAGGGGGGTACCGAGCAGGAGGATCACAGCGCCGATGAGGATCGCGGAGATGCTGTAGAAGATGGTGCAGGTGCCCACGAAATCATGCGTGCGCCTTTGGGTCTTCATGGCGACCATGGCCCCGCCGATGGCCATCACGGCAAGCAGAAGGGTCAGAAGGATCGAAAGCCACTCGGGGGTCTCATAAAGGTCGGTGAGGATCTTGGGCGTCCAGGTGGTCAGCCCGTCCTTCACAAAATTGTTGATCATGGCAAAGAGGGCAAGGATCACAAAGAGAAGGACAAGGTCGCGGCCAAACCCGCGCGGGCGGGGGGCGCCCCCCGTTTTCTCGGCCTCCTCGGCAACGTCCGCCTCACGCTCACGCCTTAAGGGAAGCACGAGACGGTCAAAGAGAGAGAGCCAGACAACGGCCGCCACAAGGAGAAGCCCGCCCGCAATGTAGAAGGTCAGGCGGAATACCCCAAGTGCCGTGAGCAGTGAGCTCATCCCGTATACGATAAAGGTGCCGGTGGCCACGGTTGTGCCCATCATCAGGACGGCGCGGCCGATATCCCGCTTGTGCAGGGTCTCGGAAAGCAGGCGGATAAGCCCTGTCCAAAGGAAGGACATGGCCGCCCCATTGATAAGCCAGAAGAATTTAAAGGCGGCAAACGAGGGCACAAGGCCGACAAGCAGGTTCATCCCACATCCGACCACAAGGCTGGCAAACAGCACCTGCTTGAGGGGATAGTGCTTGCAGCAGATGCCGTTGACCACCTGCCCGATGCCATAAGCAAAGAAGAAGCAGGTGGAAACCAGACCGGCATCGGCACGGGTGACCTCAAAGGCCAGAAGGATCGAGGGGATATTGGCACTGTAGCTCAGCTTCCCGATATAGGAGGTGGCATAGACAAACCAACAAAGAAGGGTGAGTGCGGTTGCCCCGCTCATGCGGCGGCCCTTTTCGGTATTCGTGTTCATGGCTTCAGATTCTCCCAAAAGCTGTAAGGTATCAAAAGATTGCCGCGCCCTCGGCCAAGCAGGATGCCCGGCTTTCGGTCACCGTGAAAATCGCTTCCCCCACTCGGCAAAAGGTGATAGCGTGCCGCCACGCGTGCGGCGATCTCCTCCTCGGCGGGGGTGTCTTCGGCGTATAGGGTCTCCATGGCATCCAGGCACTCATCCCATTCCGCCGCCTCGTCAAGGAAGGCGCAAAGCTCGGCCTCGTTAAAGTCGTAAAAGGGATGGGCAAGCACCGCACGCGCCCCCACCGAATGAAGGAGGGCAACCGTCTCCTCGGGGCTCGGGCGGGCAGGCTCA
>JAGBZZ010000009.1 GCA_017652965.1 Clostridia bacterium
ATATCACTGCGAAGCAATAGAACTCGCCAAGAGGCGAATAGAACTGGCGTGATACTCCGTTAAGAGTATCACGCCAAAGCATAATTCCCCTTTTCCTTTTCGTTTTCGCCAAAAGATGCCGTGCCTTCCTTACACAGCGCGGAAGCCCTTGCCGATGATCTCACTCGTGTTGGAGACGATCAAAAAGGCGTGAGGGTCTACCTCCTTGCAGAATTTCCGCAGGCGTGTCCCCTCGATGCGCTTACAGACGGTGAGGAGCACGTAGCGATCCTCCCCCGTGAAGCCACCGAGGCCGTGAAGCTCGGTAAAGCCGTGGTGGATGGTGTTCATAATGTACTCGCCGATCTCCTCCTTCTTGGTGGTGACGATCGTAAAATACTTACAGGTACCGATGCTTTCGATCACGCTGTCCACCACAAAGGCCTTGGCGAACAGGCCAAGGAGCGAGAAGATCCCGGTCTCCAGATCAAACACCAAAAAGGCCGAGGCAGCGATCAGGAAGTCGGTCACGAGAAGCGCCTTGCCGATATCCAGCGAGGTGTACTTCTTCAGGATCATGGCCACGATGTCCGTCCCGCCCGAGGAGGCCTGGGCGCGGAACATCAGCGCCGAGCCGATCGAGGTCAGAAGGATAGCGCAAACAAGGTCAAGCAGGGGCTCGTCGGTGATGGGGCCCTTGAGGGGGGCGAGCCATTCAAAGACCATCGTAAGCCCCGAGAAAAGAAGGCTGCAATAGACCGTCTTAAAGCCGAACCCCCGCCCGAAGACGGCAAGACCGACAAGAAGGAGCGCGGCGTTGATGAGCGAAATGAAGAGCCCGGTCGAGACCCTCGGGATCAGCGCGCCGAGGATGGTACCGATACCGCTGACGCCACCCGTTGAAAAGCCATTGGGGATCTTGAAGAAATAAACCCCAACCGTCAGAAAGAGGGCGCCAAGGGTCATCACCCAAAAATCGGTGATATTCTTTTTCGAAAAAAGCTTCTTACCGTCAAGCATAGCACACCTCACAGGACCGTCAGCCGGATCGCCCCGGCAAGACCGGAGGGCTTATTGCCCCACGCCTTAACAAGAATACGAAGATCGTAGTCGGGCGCCTCGGGCAGCTCCAGCACTACGCGGCGCGGCCCCCAAACGGCCTCGGCAACATACAGCTCCTGCCCGTTGATCCCGATGCGAAGCTCCTCGGTATGGGTATTGCTGAATTCCAGAACGCAAGAGGCACGGCCGCCCTTCCCCACCAGGGGAAGCGAGGAACGAAGGAAGCGCCAGCCCTCGGTAAAGTTGGGGTCAAAGTGATCGCCAAGGCTGATCGGCGAGAGGGTGTTCATATCGTTATCGGCCAAGGGACGGAGGTAATCCGGCCGCTCGGCGGTAATGTCCGAGGCGGTCAGGCCACTCAGGGTACGTATCATGCAATAGCCGACCCGCACCTCCTCGGGCGCCTTCAGGGCGGTAAGCAAAAGGGTCGCATCCGGAAGCCCCTCTACGTGTGCCCGCAGACAAAGAGGTGTACCGTCGGTATAGGTACGCCCCACAATGACCTGGGCAAGCCCTGCGAAAAGGTCTCTCTCGGGCTTGGTGTCATCCTCATGCGAGTTGGGGTCGCCGTTACCGGTACCGAGGATCCGGCCGCCCTCTACCGAGAAGCTGACGTGATCGGTCGCGGTCGGAAGGATATTGCCCTCGGCATCCACAAGCGAAACGGTAACGGGGACGGCATCGTGCCCGTCTGCCATCAGCCACGGGCGATCGGCAGACAGACGGATGGCCACGGCCTTACCTGCGGTTTTCCGCTCGGCTCTTGCCACGGCTTCACCGCCGCGGTAGGCCACCGCCGAAATGATGCCTGTCTCAAAGGGAACCTGCCACTCGTTCTGCTCACTGACGGTAGAGGGGCGGCGCCCAAGCGAGCGGCCGTTCAGAAGGAGCTCGACCTCCTCACAGTTGGAGATCACCGCCACGCGCACCGTCTCGCCCTCCTTGAAGTTCCAGTGGGGATTGATATGCACCATCGGGCGGTCGGTAAAGCAGGCCTTGGTGTAATAATAGGCGGCCTTCGGGTTGCCGCAGGTATCCATCAGGCCAAACTGAGAGGAGACCGACGGCCAGCAGAAGGGCGTGGGCTCACCGCGATAGTCAAAGCCCGTCCAGATGAAGATCCCCGCGTGCCACGGACGTGCCGCCGTGTAGGCCCAGGTCGCACGGACGCTGTCGCCCCACGACGGAAACTCCTCATCATAGTCGCTCATCACCTGCGGGTCATTCTCATAGCCCTCAAGGAAGGCGGAATTCTTGATCTTACCGCGCGGCGAGGTCTCGGTGCAGCCGCGGGTCGCAAGGGTGGAGCAGTTTTCCGAGCCGATAAAGGCAAGCTGCGGATATTTCTCATAGGCCCGGTCGGCGGTCTTGGCGGCAATGCCGTAGTTGATGCCGGTCACACTCATATACTGCCCTGCCCCCTCGGCGTTACCGTTCATGGCACCGAGGATCGGACGGGTAGCATCCAGCCGCTCGACCGTGGCACGCTGACGGCGGAAGATGGCCGCGCCCTCGGGCGTGTTCTGCAGGGGCTCCTCGTTAAAGAGCGACCACATCACGACGGAGGGATGGTTACGGTCACGGCGGATCAGGGTCTCAAGGTAAAAGAGCTGCTCGGGGTTAGCCTCAAAGCGGCGATGCTCGTCCATGACCAGGATGCCGTAGCGGTCACAGGCGTCCAGGATCTCACGGGCGGGCGGGTTGTGCGCCATACGGTAGGCATTGACCCCCATCTCCTTCAGAAGGCGAACGCGGTAATCCTGGATCGAATCCGGCACGGCTACACCGACACCGGCGTGATCCTGGTGGTTACAAACGCCACAAAGCTTCAGGGGGCGGCCGTTCAGGATAAAGCCCTCCTCACGGCGCACCTCGACCGTGCGGTAGCCGTAGCTTACCACCTCGGTATCGATCTCGGCAAAGTCCTGCAGAAGGGTGATCTCGGCGCGGTAAAGATTCGGGGTGTCGACGTCCCAACGGGAGACCTTCATGGCGGGCATCACCATCGTCCCCTCGGCAGTAGCCGACGGGGGCACGGCGATCGGCTCACCGAGTGCCTCGGCAACGAGCTCATCCTCAAAGAAAAGCTTGACACGGGGGCGGACGGTTGCCGCCTCGTAAGAGGAGTTTTCACAAAGGATCGAAACGTTGGTGATAAAATCGTCACCCTCACCGCAGAGCTCCGGGCGGACGTAGACACCGTTGTGGGCGATATGGACGGGATCCTTTACGTACAGGCGGACGTGGCGGTAAAGCCCCGCCCCCTCATACCACCAGCCCTCGGTGGACTTGCCGTCCACGTACACGGCCACGGTGTTCGGCACGTCGCCGAAATGCACACGGTCGGTAATGTCAACGTTGGCCTCAATATAGCCGCTGTTGTGCGCGGTCATAAGCGAGCCGTTGCAATAGATCTTAGAGGCGACCGAAATGCCCTCAAAGGACAGAAGGACGTGCTTGCCCTCCCATTCCCGCGGCAGAAGAAAGACCTTGCGGTACCAGGCATTTTCCTTGACGTGATAGCCGTGGGAGATATCCTCATTGGCCGAGAAGGGCATCCCCACGATATAATCGTGCGGCAGATCCACCGCCTGCCAGGTGCTGTCATCCCACTCACGCGCGGCGGGGTTATATTGCCGCCCTGCCTTGGTTACGTAGTAGGCATCGGTATGCGAATTCTTTTTGGTGTTGGCCACGTCGCCAAGGTGAAAGCGCCATTCGGAATCAAAATTGACACGGACACGCATAGCCTTACTCCTTTACTCCTGTACGGTGGGCGGCGGCACTGCCCCGCCCTTATTCTTCTTTTTCTTTTTCACCTGACCCGCAGGTGCGCCAAGCTCGATCCCCTCCTGCACACAGACAGGGACAACGGTAGACGGGTCGCGGTACAAAACACGGCTCTTGAACTGGGTGGGAACCGGCGAGAAATCCTCGCTCCGCTCGGCAAGGCGGTCGTGCCATTTTAAATAGAACTCGGTAAAGCGCCCCTCGTCAAGCGCCTCACGGATCTTGGCCATCAGCTCGTTATAGAAATAGAGGTTGTGGATAACGGCAAGCCGCATACCGAGAAGCTCACGCGCCTTGAAGAGATGACGGGTATAGGCACGCGAGTAACGGCGGCAGGCAGGACAGCCGCAGGCCTCGTCGATCGGCTTCGGGTCGGCATAGTACTGCTCGTTATTGATATTCATCTTCCCATGCCAGGTGAAGAGGTTGCCGTGGCGGGCATTGCGCGAGGGCATCACGCAGTCGAAGAAGTCCACCCCGCGATAGACCGCCTCCAGGATATTCTGCGGGGTGCCGACACCCATCAGATACCGGGGCTTATCCTTGGGGGCAAAGGGCTCTACCGCCTCAATAATACGGTACATGTCCTCGGCCTCCTCACCCACAGCAAGGCCGCCGATGGCGTAGCCATCCAGCGGGATCTCGGCCATGCGGCACATGTTTTCGATGCGAAGATCCTCAAAGGTGCTGCCCTGGTTGATCCCGAAGAGCATCTGATTGGGGTTGACGGTACCGGGAAGCGCATTGAGGCGATCCAACTCATTCTTACTGCGGACAAGCCAGCGCAGGGTGCGCTCGTGCGACTCCTTGGCGTATTGGTAGGTGGTCGGGTTTTCCACGCACTCGTCAAAGGCCATGGCAATGGTAGAGCCGATGTTGGACTGAATGCGCATGCTCTCCTCCGGCCCCATGAAGATCTTTTTGCCGTCCATGTGCGAGTTGAACCACACGCCCTCCTCATAGATCTTGCGGATCTTGGCAAGCGAGAAGACCTGGAATCCGCCCGAATCGGTCAGGATCGGCTTTGACCAGTTGAAGAATTTGTGAAGACCGCCCATCGCGCGGATCAGCTCATCCCCCGGACGGATGTGGAGGTGGTAGGTATTGGAAAGCTCGACCTGACAGCCGATCTCCTCAAGGTCACGGGTGGAAATGCCTCCCTTCACGGCGGCGCTTGTGCCCACGTTCATAAACACTGGGGTCTCGATCACCCCGTGCACTGTGGTCATGCGTCCGCGGCGAGCCTTTCCCTCGGTCTTTAACAATTCAAACATATCTGCTCCTTAATGCTGGATGCGGTTAAATTCGCGATCCAGCTGTGTTTTTGTCATAGTCATGGCGATCGGTCTGCCATGCGGGCACACCGTGATCTCGGGGGTGGCCAGCACCCGCTCACAAAGCCAGCGGATGTGGGCGGCATCGTACGTCCGCCCGCCCTTGATGGCGGCCTTACAGGCCACCTGCCAAAGGGTACGCTCCCGCCTGGCGGCCTCGGTCAGGGCGGGGTCGCCTGCCCCCTCGGCAAGCGAGGTGCACATCTCGGTAAAGAGCGCCTCGGCGGCATCCGGTGCTACCCTTGCGGGGATGGCATCCACCGTAACCCTGCCGGCCGTAACGGTATAGGAAAAGCCGGCGGCCAGAAGATCCTCGCGGTGGTCGGTGGCGGCGGCAAGCTCGGTTACCGTAAGGCGGGGAGAAAGTGGCAAAAGCAACCCCTGCGAGGCGGCACTGCCCGACTCTCTCTGCTCGCGCAGAAGCTCCTCAAACAGGATGCGCTCATGGGCGGCATGCTTATCGATGAGAAGGAGGCGATCCTCGATCTCTACCAAAACGTAGGTGGAAAAGGCCTCGCCGATTACAGTGAATTCCGGGGCCTTTTCAGCGGGCGATGCCCCCGGCACCTCGGCACCCCTTTCCTCCTCGGCGGGGATGCTTTCGGCCACCGTCACCTCCGGCACCTCGGCTCTTACGGCATGCGGGGCGGAGGGCGTTACGGGGGCGGCGGGGGCTTCCTCCTGCTTGCCATACGCAAAGCGGGGGGCGGCGGCCACGTGCGCCTCGGCCATCGGCTTATTCTGTGCGGCGTAGGCATCCAGCACCCGCATCGATTCACGCGGGGTGAAGGCGGCATCGCTTTGCCGCAGGGGCGGCTCCTTTACGGTAGCTTGCACCGCGGGGCGCACAGGAAAGGACGGCGGGCGGGTAAAGCCCGTCACCGGGCGTGCCGCCTCCGGCATAGGCGACGGTGCCTCTGCCCTCTTTGGCGCGGGCGTGATCTCAGGGCGGTAGGCCGCCTCCTCCAGCGCACCGCGCACGGCGTGATATACGATCTCGAACACCGGCCGCTCGTCCGAGAAGCGGATCTCGAGCTTGGCGGGGTGCACGTTAACGTCCACCGCCCCCGGGGCGATCGTCAGAAAGAGCGCACAGGCCGGGAATTTTGCGGGGGCGATATAGGAGGTAAAGGCCTGCTCCAGGGCGGCCTGCATGGTCTTGGAACGGATGTAGCGGCCGTTGATAAAGAAGTTCTGGCGGTTGCGCGAGCCTGCCACGTTATCACTGCGGCCGATATAGCCCGAGAGGGTCATGCCGTTCATGCCCCCCTTGACAGGGAGAAGCTTACCGGCAAAATCACGCCCCTCGATGGCATACAGCACCCCGTGGACGTCACCGTCGCCGGGGGTGGAGAACTTGACGTTGCCATCCACCTTCAGGGTGAAGGCGACCTCGGGATGCGAGAGAGCCACCTTTTCGGCATATGCCGTGGCCGCGGCGGCCTCGGTGGCATCCTTTTTGAGAAACTTACGGCGGGCGGGCACGTTACCGAAAAGATCCCGCACCTCGATGGTGGTTCCCTTGCGGCATCCAACCTCGGATACCTCGGTGATATGCCCGTATTCGGCCACCAGGATAGTGCCTGCCGCCGCCTCATCGGTACAGGTGACGATCTCAAGAACCGATACCCCCGCGATAGCGGCAAGCGCCTCCCCACGGAAGCCGAGCGTCAGGATCTCGTCTAAATCCTCCGCATTGCGGATCTTACTGGTGGCGTGGCGTTGCAGTGCCACCGGCAGATCCTCCGAGGCGATGCCGCACCCGTTATCGGTCACACGCAAAAGGCCGATGCCGCCACGGCCGATCTCGGCGGTGATGGCGGTAGCCCCGGCATCGATCGCGTTTTCCAAAAGCTCCTTCAGTACCGAGGCGGGGCGGTCAACGACCTCGCCCGCCGCGATCAGATTGGCGACCTCCTCGGTCAAGAGGTTGATCTTTCCCATACCTACTCCTTACTTTTAGTCCTTCAGCATCTTCTTCAGCTCAAAAAGAAGATTCATAGCCTCAATAGGCGTCAGGGTGTTGAGATCCACCGCGCGGATCTTGGCGGCGGCCTCCTCTGCTTCACTGCTTCTCACCGCGCCGAAAAGGTCAAGCTCGGCAGGAGCGGCAGCAGGCGTGGCCACGGGCGCACAGGGTCTGCCCGCCCCCTCCTCGATATCGGCAAGGATCTTGCGGGCACGGCGCACGACCTCGGCAGGGATGCCGGCCAGCTTGGCGACCTCAATACCGTAGCTGTCGTCGGTGGCACCGCGCACGATCTTACGCAGGAAGATGATGCCATCCCCCCGCTTTTTGGCGGCGATGTTATAGTTCACGATCCCGGGGAATTCCGCCTCCATGGTCGTCAGCTCATGGTAATGCGTGGCAAACAGGGTGCGTGCCCCGATCCTTTTGTGTGTATACTCCACCACGGCGCGGGCGATGGACATGCCGTCATAGGTGCTTGTCCCGCGGCCGACCTCGTCATAGATGATCAGCGAGCGGGAGGTGGCACCGGCAAGGATACCGGCAACCTCATTCATCTCCAGCATAAAGGTAGACTGGCCGGAGGCAAGGTCGTCGGATGCACCGACACGGGTGAAGATCTTATCGGCGATGCCCACAATGGCCTCACGCGCCGGGACAAACGAGCCGATCTGTGCAAGAAGCGTGATCAGCGCGACCTGGCGCATATAGGTGGATTTACCCGCCATATTCGGCCCTGTCAGAAGATAGAGCCGCTCCTTTTCGGTATTCAAGAAGGTATCGTTCGGGACGAAATAGGCATCCTTCACGAACCGCTCCACCACCGGGTGGCGGCCGTCGCGGATCAAAAGCTCTCCGCTGTTGTCTACCTCCGGGCATACGTAGCCGCCCTTGGCGGCCACCTCGGCCAGCGACAGATAGCAGTCAAGCTCGGCAAGGCGGGCGGCGGTATCCTGGATACGGGCGGCCGCCTCGGCCACCTGCAGGCGAAGGGCGGTAAACAGCTCGTACTCCAGGGCGGCAAGCTTCTCTGCCGCGCCGAGGACGGTGCTTTCCATCTCCTTCAGCTGCTCGGTAATATAACGCTCACAGTTGGTCAGGGTCTGCTTGCGGATATACCGCTCCGGCACCTCGCCCACCTGGGATTTCGTCACCTCAATGTAATAGCCAAAGACCTTGTTATAGCCGACACGGAGATTCTTGATCCCGGTCTCCTCGCGCTCACGCGCTTCGATCTCCTCGATCCAGCCACGGCCGTTTTCCTGCACACCGCGCAGATAATCGACGTCGGCGTGATAGCCGTTTTTGATCATACCGCCCTCTCGCACGGTAAAGGGAGGTGTCTCCACGATCGCGGCCTCGATGGCCTCATAGATATCGACAAGCGGATCAAAGCCGTCACAAAGTGCCCTGATGCCCTCGCTTTCGCAAGCGCCGAGCATGGAAAGAAAGACGGGAAGATCCCCGATACTGGAGGCAATGGCGCGCAGATCCCGCGCCGAGGCGGTGCCGTATACCACGCGGGCGGTCAGCCGCTCAAGATCCAGAACGTGCGATAGGATCTCGCGAAGCTCCTCACGCAGCATATATTCACCCACGAAATCGGCCACCGCGCTTTGGCGCAGGCGGATAGCCGAAACCGACACGAGGGGCTTTAAGACCCAGGCACGCAAAAGGCGGGCACCCATGGCCGTGCGGGTCTTGTCCAGTACCCAAAGAAGAGAGCCGCGCTTTTCCTTGCCGCGCATGGTCTCGACAAGCTCAAGGTTGCGGCGGGTGGCAAGGTCAAGCTCCATATACTGCCCGTCGGTATATACCGTCAGCTCACGCGCAAAGGTCGGCTCGCATTTCTGGGTCTCACGGATGTAGGAAAGCAGAGCGCCGACGGCGGAAAGCGACACCTCATCCGAAAGCTCACGGGCGGCATCCCCAAAGCAAAGGCCTGCCAGCGCGGCGGCCGAGGCGGGGTCGAAAAGGCGGGTCGCCCTTTCCTCGATGCGTGTACCGAAGCGCTCGCACATAAATTTGGCGATCTCGTGGCAGCCCTCCTTGGCGATATTGATGACCGCCTCACGCGGGGCGTACACCCCAAGCTCATTGATAAGGCGCGCCTGGCGATCCTCCCCCGCGATAACCGTGGCAAAGACCTGCCCTGTCGAAACGTCGGCAAAGGCAAGCCCCACGGCGGTTGCCCCATAGCAAAGCGCCGCAAGGTAATTGTTGCGGCCGTCCTCAAGGATCGCGGCATCGGTCACCGTACCCGGTGTTACCACCCGCACGACCTCACGGCGAACAAGGCCGCGTGCCGCGGCAGGATCCTCGGTCTGCTCACAGACCGCCACCTTGTACCCAAGCTCCACAAGCTTGCCGATGTACAGATCGGCCTTATGGAAGGGGACGCCGCACATGGCGGCGCGAAGCCCTTCTCCGCAATCCCGCCCCGTCAGGGTCAGCTCAAGATCCCGCGAGACGGCCATGGCATCCTCAAAAAAACACTCAAAGAAATCACCGAGGCGGTAAAGGAGAATATAATCCGAGTACTGCCCCTTGATCTCCAGGTACTGTGCCATCATGGGCGACGGATTCTTAAGCTCCGCCGCGACCTGCAACACGTTTTCCGCCATATCAGTGACAGCCGCCGCAGCTGGAGCAGTCGTGCGTGCAGCCCTCGGGGCGCTCACCGAAGGCATAGAAGGAGATATCGGCATTGACGGCCGACATCAGGGCATTCACCTCGCCCTGTGCCTCCTCCAGTGCGCGGTAGACCGCATTCTGACGGATGGCCTCTGTCAGCTCGGCCACGCGGGTGTTGAGCGCATCGGCAGAGCGGCCCTCCTCCTCCGAGAGCGAGGGGTTGGCGTACATCTCACCAAGGAGGGTGCGCGCCGTACGGTATTCGGCCAGCATAGAGGAAAGCTCGGCATCCGCATCAAAGGCGGCCTTGGCGGCGTTGAAGTTGATCACGGCAGGCTCGGCGGCCAGCGCTTCCCCGAGAATTTTGGTAGCTTCCTTGTAGTTCATTTTTATATCCTCACTTTCTTTTTACCGTACCGTACATCGCATACGCATCGGCACGGTCGATCGTAATCTCTTTAAATCCGCCGGGCAGGCCTCCTGCAGGGTCAAAATGCACAAGCTTTCCGCCGGCGGTACGCCCGGTATGACGGGTCGGATCGGTTTTGGAGGGGCCATCGTCCAAAACCCGCAACGTCCTGCCCTCGTAGGTCTTGCCGATCTCTGCCGCGATCTCGGTCTGCAGGTCAAGCAGACGCCGCATCCGCGCGGCACGCACCTCCTCGGCTATACGCCCCTCCATGGTGGCGGCGGGAGTACCCTCACGCGGCGAATACAGGAAGGAGTAGACCATATCGAAGCGCACGCGGGAAAGCATCGAAAGGGTGGCCTCAAAGTCCTCCTCCGTCTCCCCGGGAAAGCCTACGATAATATCGCTTGTCAGGACGGCATCCGGGCGGGCGGCGCGAAGCTTGTCCACCGTTTTCAGATACCGCGCACTGTCATAGCGGCGGTTCATGGCGCGCAGGATCCTGTCACTGCCCGATTGCAGGGGCAGATGGAAGGCAGGGGCGATCTTTTCCTCCCGCCCAAAGACCTCGATCAAGCGGTCCGAAACGTCCTTCGGATGGCTGGTCATAAAGCGGATGAGAAAATCGCCCGGCAGGGCGGCAAGGCGGGAAAGAAGCCCTGCAAAATCGGTCTCACCCGCGTAGGAATTCACGTTTTGCCCAAGGAGGGTGATCTCCTTAACGCCGGATGCAAGGAGGGTACGCGCCTCTTTGACGATATCCTCCACCGCACGGCTGCGCTCACGCCCGCGCACGTAGGGGACGATGCAGTAGGAGCAGAAATTGTTGCACCCGTACATGATGCTGAGCCAGGCACGGTCTCCCCCGCGCCGATAGGGCGTGATCCCCTCTCCGAGGGTCGGCTCATCGGTACGGAGGAAGGCACGCTTTCTATCCGAAAGACGGGAATAAAGGGCAAGCGGCAGGCGGGCAAGCGAGGCAGGATCCAGGGTGAAGTCTACGTACGGATAGCTTTTTTTCAAAAGCGCGATCCGCTCTTCCCTGGCGGCCATGCATCCCACAACACCGATCAGAACGTCGGGATCCTTTTCCTTTAGGCGCTTCAGCCCGCCGATCACAGACAGCACCTTTTGCTCGGCATGCTCACGGATGGCGCAGGTGTTGCAAATGATCAGCACCGCCTCCTCCGGGGTCTCGACCGGGGTAAAGCCCATGGAAAGCGAAAGACCGAGAAGCTTTTCGCTGTCCGCCTCGTTTTGCTGGCATCCGTACGTCAGAACGCAGACGCCCACACCGTGCCCCTCGGCACGGCGGCGGCTTACTAAGTCCGATACGACACGAAGGGCATCGGCCGTCGATATCTCTGTTTTTTCCCTCATAACCTACTCCGAATATTTTATACTTATAAATCATAACATATTTGTATAGAAAAATCAAGAGATACAGAGAAAAAGAGTACGGGAGCTGGGCGCATTTTTTCTACCCTTCGCCAAACGAAAGCACCCCGCAAAAAACGCGTGCCGAAAGATCCCCCGCTCCCATCACGGCCACAACGTCCCCCTCCTTGGCGATGCTACGCACATATAAAGACGCCGCCTCCGGGCTTGGGAAGTAGACGGCGCGCTTACCAAGCGCCGCGGCCAGCTCCTGCGAGGTGCCCCCCGCGATCCGCTCTTCCCTGGCGGCATACACGTCGGTCAGTACCACAAGGTCGGCAAGCG
>JAGBZZ010000097.1 GCA_017652965.1 Clostridia bacterium
CTGCGCTGATGCGGGCGGCAAGGGTGCGGTAATCGGTGATGCAAAAGCGCTCGTCCGCCTTTATCATGCGGATAAAGCGGCGAAGGCTTTCGTAAAAGCGCTCGGTATCTGCAAGCGGTCTTCTCGGTGCCTCCTCCCACTCGCCAAAGGGGTGCTTGTTTTCCTTGTAGTAGTTGACAATATCCCAAAACTCCGCATACATAGCGCAGTTGGGGTGGGTATAGCAGATAGCACGGCGCTTGGTAGCAAGGTGATCTAGGATCCTTTTCATCTCTTCTTCGGAATCGTCCTTAAAGAAGCTTTCCATGCAGAAGGTGTACTTTGTGTGATAGATGTTGCAGTAAAAGGTGCCGCGGCCGTCCGGCGCATCGCAAAAGGTGTCGGCATAAATGGGGAGCCCCATGTTTGCGTAGGCATACATGGCCGCATAGGATTTCTGGTTTCCCGGCGGGCATGCGCCGAGGATATCGGTGCGCCCGGTAAAGGCAGTGATCAGACGCATGCTTTCGCTCTCTTCACGGATGACCTCGTCATGCGCGGCAGAGAAATCCTCGGTGTCGGTGTATTCGTTGATGGTGGGATGCAGGCTGTGCCCGTAGCTGTGGTTCAGAATATCATGGTGGCGGAGTGCCTCCCTGACATCCTCGCGCCCCCAAGCCATCATTTGCTTGGCGAGAAGCCCCACCACGCAAAAGCCGCCGCGTATCCCCTCGCTTCGCAGAAGCTCGGCTTCTCTGACGACCGCATCCTGCGCGGCACAGGACGTGAAGTCCTCGGTATCAAAGGAAAAGATGATCTCGGTCTTCTTCATAAAGCCCTCCTTTGCCAAACAATGGGGGATCTCATCAAGGATCCGACGAGATCAAGGCAACCCGGGGGTAAACGCCTTGAAAAAACGGAAGCTTAATGAGATCCCCCTTATCGGTTTATACTCTGTCGCGGATCTCGGCCTTGATCTTTTCGATGAAGGCCTCAAGGGACATGGTCTCGGTGGCGGCGGTGTCGCGGTAACGGACGGCGATGTTGCCCTCCTCGGCCTCCTTCTGACCGATGACCAGCATGTAGGGCACGCGGCCAACGACCTGCGCCTCACGGATCATATAGCCGATCTTTTCGTTGCGCTCGTCGATCTCAACACGGATGCCGGCGGCACGGAGTGCATCGTAGATCTTGTGGCCGTAATCGGCGACCTTGTCGGAAACCAGAAGCACCTTAGCCTGCGTGGGGGCAAGCCAAACCGGGAACTTGCCGGCAAAATGCTCGGTGATGATACCGATGAAACGCTCGATCGAGCCGTAGCAAACGCGATGCACCATGATGGGGCGCTGCTTTTCGTTGTTCTCATCGGTGTACTCAAGGTCGAAGTTCTGGGGCATCTGGAAGTCAAGCTGGATGGTACCGCACTGCCAGGTTCTGCCCAGGGTGTCCTCCAGGTGGAAGTCGATCTTCGGGCCGTAGAAGGCGCCGTCGCCCTCGTTGATGGTGTAGGGAAGGCCGAGCGTTTCAAG
>JAGBZZ010000098.1 GCA_017652965.1 Clostridia bacterium
AATATAATAAATTGGCAGAAAAACCTTGGTTTTTCAACCCTAAATCCATTTAATTTACGAAGATGATAAAGGGAGATGCACTGCAAAAACAGTACATCTCCCTTTGTTTGCGGTTATGCCTAAATGCGACAGCCCCTTTTTAAAAGGCATATCAATAATAGCGGATCTTGATCCCCTTGCCCTCTTCGACAGGGGCGGGTGCGGGCGCACCCTTGGCGGTATAGTCAATGCCGCGCTTGCGTGCCGTTTCGTAAAGCGAGAACAGCAGGCGATGGGTGGGCAGAGCGGCCTTACCGCTGATCTCCAGCTCCTCCTCGCCGCGGCAGGCGCGGTAGAACTGGCGGATCTGGCAGGCGTGGCGGGTGCCCCAATAGATATGATCCTTATCCGAGACCATCTCGCCCTCGTGCGCCGTTTCGACCGTACCGTCACGGTAGGTAATGGTCGCCTCGTCATACCCGAAGGTGACCTCGCCGTTTTCGCAGACAAGGCGGATCTCGATGGGAGCGTCGCTTTCGTAGTTGTTCATGAAATAGAAGCCGTAGCGCACCCCGTTTTTGTAAAGGACAAAGCCCTCGGCACAGTCCTCCACCGCCAAGGTCGGGTGGTTGCGGTTGGCCATCGCACAGGAGACGCTTTCCACCTCACTGTCTACCAGCCAGTTGACAAGATCCAGGGTATGGATGGCCTGGTCGATCAGAACGCCGCCGCCCTCCTTATCCCAGGTGCCCTTCCAATCGCTTTCGGAATAGTATTCGGCCGGGCGATTCCAGGTAAGAACGGCACGCACCGAAAGGATACGCCCAAGCCGCCCGGAGGTCAGGGCACGCTTGACCAGCTGAGAGGTCGCATTATAGCGGCACTGGAAGATAACGCCATACTGCCGCTCGGCAAGCTCGGCCACGCGGACCGTACGCTCGGCACTGGCAAGGTCGATCGACATCGGCTTTTCCGAAAGGACGTGTACCCCTCTTGTCAGGCAATAATCGGCTACGATGGTGTGCAGGTAGTGCGGCAGGCAGATATGCACCGCATCCAGCCGCTTCCAACGGATCATACGGCGGAAGCTGCGGAAGGCGCGGATACGGTATTTGCGAGCGGCCGCCTTCGCCTTCTTTTTATCAAGATCACAGCAGGCAACCAGCTTTGCCTCGGGCGCCTCTGCTGCGGCGCTCAGGTGCAGGGGGGAGATCCGCCCGCATCCGATCACACCAACGCGAAGCGGTTTCAGTTTCTTTCTTCCGGCCATAACGATTCTCCTTTAGTGATAGCAATTAAGTCTCATTACGTATATTCTACCTCATAATTTCGAAAAAGTAAAGGCATAATAGATTTTTTTTGCCAAAAGAGTGAAAAAGCCGACAAGAGAGGGGGGAAAGCCCCCGAAAAGCGTTGACAAGCGCGCGGCGGTATGCTATACTTTGGCATACAGGAGGGATGCAATATGGGATATCTGGCCGAGGCCGCTTATATTCTGGCCGTTTGCTTTTTTTCGCACGTCCTGCACAAGGTCCTTGGAGTAAAGCCTGCCGTCACACGCAAGCTGACGCATATCCTCATTGGCTTTGTGTTTCCTATCCAGTATTATTTTTTCCGTGAGGATGCCGTGGGGCTTCTCGCCGTCCCGCTTGCCGTCACGGTGCTTCTCTTTCTTGTGGCACGCTTTCGCCTTGTGCCCTCTATGGTCAACCCCGAAAATCCGTACGGCATCTTCTACTATGCCCTTTCGATCCTCGTTTCCAATGTGATCGCTATCCTTTACCCCCCCTACCATGCGGCGGCGGGGGCGGCGATCGCCTGTCTTGCGCTTGGGGATGGGGCGGCCGCCCTGCTGACGGCGGGGCTTTCGCGCCGCCACCGCCTTTTCCGGGACAAATCGGTCGAGGGGACACTGTTTTGCGTTGCCTTTTCCGCGCTGGGGATGCTGGCACTGGGGCTTCTCTTCCCCGCCCTCGCCCTTACCCCGTTTACCCTGATCGCGGCCGCCCTTCTTTGCGGCGGCATTGAGCTGCTTTGCGGTCGGCTTGATAACCCTGCCATCGTATTTGGCATCGGCCTTTTTGTGGCACTGTGCCGCTTATCGCTTTTGGGAGGTGCCGTGTGCTGATCCGCTTTCTTATCGCCCTGCCGCTTGGGCTTTTGCTTGTCTTTTTCTCGGTACGGGTACGGATGCTGACCCTACCGGGCGCCCTTTTGGCAATGGCGCTTTTGCTTGTGATCCTTCCGCTTGGCGGTTATGCCCCTGCCGCCTTTATCCTGATCCTGTATGCCCTGTGTGCCGCCGTGCATGCCTATAACAAGCGGCGGCGCAACCGCCACAGTGACGGGGCACGCGGCCTTCGCCAGGTGGCGGCCAACGGCCTTTTCGGTGGGGTGGCGATCCTCCTTTCGCTTCTCTGGCCGCACCCCGCCCTGACGGTTGCTTACTATGCCGCCATTACAGAATTTTTTGCCGACACGCTTGCCTCGGACATCGGCACGCTGATGCCGGGCGACCCTATTGACCTTTGCCGCTTGCGGCGTATACCGCGCGGCCGCTCGGGCGGGGTGAGTGCCCTCGGCACGCTGGCCTCGCTTTGCGGCTGTGGCATAGCCGCCGCCCTTATGCTGCTTTTCGGCCTTTCGCCTCTTTATGCGGCCTTTGCCGCCGCGGCCGCCTTCCTTGGGATGCTGTTTGACAGTGTGCTTGGCTCGCTTTTACAGGCGAAATACCGTTGCCGCGTGTGCGGTGACTATACCGAAAAGCCGACCCACTGCGCCAGCACCGCCGAGAGGATCGGGGGGATCCGCCTCCTTGATAACAGTAACGTCAATCTCCTCTCCACCCTCTTTTCCGCCCTTCTTGCGGCGCTGGCCGTCCTTCTTTTTGGATAAGCCACCCGCAGACGGATATACAAAAAAGACCGACTGGATCGGTCTTTTTTGTATGGTTTATTTTACATTATATTCAAATCCGAGCAGACGGTAGCGTGCCTCGTCCTCCTCGATCGGACGGAAGTAGGTGCGCACCTCGGCAAAAACGTTGTCGGACGAGTCGTCATTGATCTTGGAGACCTCACCGATGATAAGGTCGCCGCAGCCGGGCTTGGCAAAGAAGCGGTGATAGACGTACGGCTCCAGCGTGATGCTGTCACCAACCGCGATCTCGATGATCTCCCCCGGGGCAGCCACGTACTCCTCTCCATCGCGAAGCAGGCGCACACTGCGTGTCATATCCGGGGCGCCGTCCTTGTCGCGCATGGCGACCTGACAGCAGAAGATGCCGCCCGCGCGGTTTATGATATCCTCGGTCTTTGTGATGTGATAATGCATGGGGATCTCCTGGCAGGCACCGTCCCGCAGGAAGATGTATTTTTCGGCGTACGGAGTGCCGATCGAGGGGTCGTGTACACTGCCGTTACGCACGGTAAAGAGGACTGCCCCCACGTGGGCAAAATCCCCCGAGCCAAAGTCGGTCACGTCCCAGCCGAGAAGCGTTTCCCGCAGATTTTTACGCTCGGGCGCCGCAAACAGGGCAGGGTCGGCAGGAAAGCGGGCAAAGCGAGGCAGGGTGATGCGGTGCCCCTCGGCCAGGGCCTCGGCCCAGCGGATGGCCGCGTTGATCTCGGATCTTTTCATATCTTTATTCTCCTTTTTTGGAATCGGAGGGCGGAAGCAGGGGGAGGGCATCCTCGCACGGTGCATCCTCGGTGGCCTCGGTGTTCTCGGCATCCTCGGTATCCGCAAGCGCCGTCTCCTCCTCGCCTACATTGTCAAGGGAGGTCTGCTCACCGTCGGTGGCTACAGGCAACGTCTCTTCCGGCTTCCGGTTTTTGGAGGCCTTTTTCTTTTTGGCCTTTTTGCCTTTTTTGCCGGTCTTCTCCTCGGTGGTATTCTCGGTATTTTCCTCGGTAGTATTTTCGGTATTTTCCTCGGCCGCTTCCTCGGCCTCTGCCGCTTGCTCGGCAAGGAAATCCTCATAGTAGCTTTGACGCACGCGCTTTTCATAGCCGCCGGCCAGGAAGGCCGCCGCAAAATTGGTCACACCCTCACAGCAAAGAAGGATGGAAAGCCAACGGTATCCGTCCAACAAGAGCAGGCCTTGGCTGAGGTCGCCCCCCATAGTGCTGCGAAGCAGGAAAAAGCCGATTGCGATCATGGGGATGGACAAAAGAAACATGATCCACCATCCCGACACCGCAAAGCGACAGCAGCGCACCGACATATTCAGCTTAAAGGCACCGTCTATCAGCAAAAGAAGCTCAAGAGCGGTGACGATGATCATCACCGTGGTGGACTTGGTAATCAGGGCTAAGATACCGGCCGCCAGCACAAAGCAGGCAAACAGCATCTTAAAGCCAAGCATGATCCCGTTTCGCGTGCTCCGCAAGGTGAAAAAGGCAAACACGGCCGCATACAGAATGGTCAGAA
This sequence comes from Clostridia bacterium, assembly GCA_017652965.1. The sequence goes on from JAGBZZ010000098.1 coordinate 4,411, forward strand.
CGCCGACCAAGGTCGCCACAACGTCCAAAGGATCGGCCCCGCTTCCCTCCTGCGGGCGCCCGAGAAGGAAGGCGATGCCAAGCCCCAAGAGAAAGAGGGAAAACAGAATGTATCCCCAGTGAAATTCCTTGATTTTTTTCAAAATTTTCATATACTACTCCCCAAGCGTTCATAAGGTATATTTTTTCACAAGCCGAAAAAACCATTCACATTATAACAAATAGCGCGAAAAATGTCAAGCGGTGTCCACTTGACAAATGAAAGGGGGTGTTGTATACTGTAAAAGCGTGCAGACCGCCACAACGGCGGATAGCACAGGGAGGTTTACCATGAAGCAATATGACGTTATGATCATCGGGGCGGGCCCCGGCGGCATTTTCTCCGCCTATGAGCTGACCCTGCGCAACCCCGACCTGCGGGTCGCGGTTTTTGAGGCGGGGCATGCACTGAACCGCCGCTTCTGCCCGATCGACGGTGACAAGATCAAGTCCTGCATCGGCTGTAAAAGCTGCAGCATTATGAGCGGCTTTGGCGGTGCGGGGGCTTTTTCCGACGGAAAATACAATATCACAAACGGCTTTGGCGGTACCCTGCACGAGTACATCGGCAAGCGCCGTGCGCTTGAGCTGATGGAGTACGTGGATACCATCAACGTCCGCTACGGCGGCGAGGGCACCAAGCTGTACACGACCGCCGGTACGCGCTTTAAAGCGCTTTGCCTGCAGCACGACCTGCACCTTCTCGATGCCTCTGTCCGCCATCTCGGCACCGACATCAACTACGTGGTGCTGGAGAACCTGTATAACGAGCTGAAGGAGAAGGTGGACTTCTACTTTGATACCCCCGTGCGACACGTAAAGCAGGCCGAGGACGGCTATATCGCCGTTTGCGACGACGAATCCTACACCGCCCGCGACTGTATCGTTTCGGTCGGGCGGATCGGTAGCAAATGGATGGAGACGGTCTGCCGTGAGCTGGACATCCCCACCCACTCCAACCGTGTGGATATCGGGGTACGGGTAGAGCTGCCCGCCTCGGTATTTGCCCATCTGACCGATGAGCTTTACGAAAGTAAGATCGTCTACCGCACCGAAAAGTACGGTGACAGGGTGCGTACCTTCTGTATGAATCCGCGCGGCGCGGTGGTCACCGAGAACACCAACGGCATCATCACCGTCAACGGCCACAGCTATGAGGACCCCGCCAAGCAGACCGAGAACACCAACTTCGCCCTGCTTGTTGCCAAGCACTTCTCCGAGCCCTTCAAGGATTCCAACGGCTACGGCGAGAGCATTGCGCGCCTTAGCAACATGCTGGGCGGCGGCGTTATCGTCCAGCGCTTTGGCGACCTGATCCGCGGGAAGCGCTCGACGGCCGGACGGATCGAGGAGGCCTTTATCACCCCGACCCTGAACGCGACCCCCGGTGACCTGAGCCTTGTCCTGCCGAAGCGCATCCTTGACGGGATCATCGAGATGATCTACGCGCTTGACAAGGTTGCCCCCGGCACCGCCAACGAGGATACCCTCCTCTATGGGGTGGAGGTCAAGTTCTACAACATGGAGGTTGAGGTGGACGAGCATCTGGAAACCAAGTATCCCGGCCTTTACGTGATCGGAGACGGCAGCGGTATCACCCACTCGCTTTCCCACGCCTCGGCCAGCGGCGTCCACGTTGCCCGCAATATCCTGGAGAAAAAGGCAAGCCTTTAAGTTACTAAGGATGCAAAAAAGGAGATACACTGCAAAAACAGTATATCTCCTTTTTCTTTTCGGCTATGCCGAAATAGGTTAGCCCTTCTCTTTAAGAGGGTTTTCGCGATAGAAGGATATCAGCTCTCCCTCCGGCATCGGGGCGGCGTAATAGTAGCCCTGGATGCGATCCACCCCGTATTCCCCGAGGATCTCCACCTGCTGTAGAGTCTCTACCCCTTCGGCGATCACGGCGACACCAAGCGATCGGAAGGCACCCGTCAGCATTCTTACAACGTCCTGCCCGCCGGAGGCACCGGTGACCTCCCCGGTCAGAGAGCGGTCCAGCTTCACGTTCTTGATCGGAAGCTGCAAAAGGCAATTGAAGTTGGAGTATCCCGCGCCAAAATCGTCAAGGAAGAAGCGATATCCCGCCGCGGCGATCTTATCCATTTGCTTTTTCAGCCGTTCAACATCCCCCAGCATGCCTCTTTCTGTCTGTTCAAGGCAGATGCGGGTATGCGCGATGCCGTACCGATCCACAATGCCGTCCAGGCGATGCAAAAAGCCGGGATCCTGCAGCTGCTCTGTCGGGATATTGACCGACACGTTGACCGTAGCCAGCTCGGGATAGGCGGTAATAAGACGGCAGGACTCCTCCAGCACAAACCAGGTGATGGGGGCGATCATGCCTGTCTCCTCGGCGATCGGGATGAATTCATCCGGGCGGATCAGCGAGCCGTCCTTCTCCCGCAGGCGGATCAAGGCCTCCATCGAGCAGAACTGCCCCGTAGCCAGACAACGCACGGGCTGAAACCACACCTCGTATCCGTTATCCTTACCCACGTGCTCCAGCTTCTCCACAAGATAGAGGCGGCGCAGGCGTTGCATCCCCATCTCGGGGCTGTAGATCAAATGGCCGAGCCGACGCTGTGCGATCAGCTCGCCGCCATGCTCTAACTCCTCATAAAAGACGCCGGCGTCGCGGCAATCGGACTGCAGGGTGTTTTCAAGCACGGTGTAGCCAAGATAGATACGCTCGCCCCCGTATTCGATCCCGCCGTCCAGAAAATAGTAGAGTGCGGAAAGGTGATGTGCATGCTCAGCCTCATCCCCTGCCGGCACCACCACAGAAAAGCTGAGCCCATCCATGTGAAAGACTACGCCCCCCGGGATGATCTTCTCCAGTGAGAAGGCGAAAAGGTAGAGGATCTCATCCCCAACGATATGGCCATGCTTACGGTTGACGGTTTCAAAATCGGTCAGCTGCACCACGTAGACGTGGCAGGGGCTTCTCTCTTTGATCTTTTCCGCAATATACAGGAAAAAGCGATGGCGGTCATTAAGATCTGTCAGGGTATGCACCCCGATACGCTGATTGTCAAAGTTCAGAAAAAGGGTAAGTGCCACAAGGCTCATGATAAGGCTATTCAGCATCACGTCCGGAAAGGCCAGCTGAAGCCCGATGCAAAGCGTAATGGCGGGAAAGGCCTGGATCAGTGCCCGCCGCATATTTTTGGTGACAAAGCGGCGGTTGCGCACGTAGCAAACCACCACAAAGGCCATCTGCACCACCACGGTGAAATATCCGATGGCGTACAAGGGGCCGCGCCGATATCCCTCCACGGCATCCACCGAAAAGAGCCATCCCGTGAAAATATTCGACAAGACGATCAGCGCATACACGGCGTAAATGACCGTCATGGCGATCTTGGCGCGGCGCATGCAGTGCGCCATGTGCACGTGCTCTAAGATCTTATGAAAGAGCACCATGGCATATAGCGTCGTTGTGAGAATATTGAGCAGGAAAAAGAGGGTATTGGCCGTAAAATTCAGCCAGACCGGCACACCCGGCGTCCCAAGAAGAATGACCGATGCAATATCCACAAGGGCGGTCACGGCCGTCAGCGGAAGACACAGCACAAAATATTTACCGGAAGGGCTTAAGAAGCATTTGGACTCGAAGTAGAAAATACAAAGGATCAGAATAAGACCCAGCGCGACAAAATCGCCAAGAAGATTCATGGTTCCATCCCCTTTCTGAAATTCGGCACATCGCACCGATTATAGCACCTTCTTTCTCATTTTGCAAGGGAAAAACGAAAAAACGCGTACACGGGGTATGCTTTGGGCCTTTATTTTTTTCGATATCCGCTTGACCGCATCCGGAAAATACGCTATAATTAAGAGTATCTGAACGCGACAAGGAGTGTGACTATGCTCAAAAGATTTATTTCCTACTACGGCCCTTATCGGGGAATGCTGGCGCTGGATATGCTGGCCGCCTTCCTGATCTCGGTGATCGGAATGGTGTATCCCATTGTCACCAACAAAATGCTGAACGAGTACATTCCGCAGCGCATGTACACCACCATCGTGATCGCGGGGGCGATCGTCCTTGTACTGTACGTGCTTCGCCTTTTGCTGCGCTACTTCGTGCAGTACTACGGCCACCTGATCGGCGTGCGGATGCAGTCTGCCATGCGGCGGGATCTTTTCTCGCATCTGCAAAGGCTTCCCTTCCGTTTTTATGACAACAACGAGACCGGCCGTATCATGACCCGCATCACCAGTGACCTTTTTGAGGTGTGTGAGCTGGCGCACCACGGGCCCGAAAACCTTCTCATCAGCTCGGCCATGCTGATCCTCTCCTTTGTTTATCTTATGACCATCGACTGGGTGCTGACCCTCATTATCTTTGCCTGTGTGCCGATCCTGATCCTGGTAACGGCGCACTACCGCAAGGCCATGAAAAGCGCCTTTGACGACCGCCGCAAGAGCAATGCCACCATCAATGCCGCCGTGGAAAGCAGTATCACAGGGGTACGCGTGACCAAGGCCTTTACCAACTCCCGCCGCGAGGTGGAACGCTTTAATGTCGGCGACGATGAGTTTGTTGACTCCTCCCGCCGTGCCTACGATGCCATGGCAAAGTTCCACGCCTCCACCTCCTTTGTGACCGACGTTTTCAACGTGATCGTGCTGATCGCGGGCGGCCTTTTCCTGTACGGCGGCCGCATCTCGTTTGGCGATTATTCCACCTTTATCGTTTCTGTCAACCTCTTTATCAACCCCATGAATATGCTGATCGGCTTTATGGAGCAGTTCCAGAACGGGGTCAGCGGCTTCCGCCGTTTTGTGGAGATCATGGACGAGGAGCCCGAGCAGGATGCCGAAGGCGCGACCGAGCTTACGAACGTGCGCGGCGAGATCGAGTTCCGCAACCTCAGCTATGCCTATTCCGACAGCAAGGAGGTCCTGCACGACATAAGCCTCACGCTTGCCCCCGGAAAGAAGCTGGCGCTGGTCGGCCCCTCCGGCGGGGGTAAGACCACCCTTTGTCACCTTTTGCCCCGCTTTTACGAGCAGAAGGAGGGAGAGGGATGCATCCTGGTGGACGGGCAGGATATCCGCACCCTGACGATGGAATCCCTGCGCCGCCACATCGGCATCGTCCAGCAGGACGTCTTCCTGTTTGTGGGCACAATCCGCGATAATATCCTCTACGGCCGCCCCGACGCCACCGAGGAGGAGATGCAGCTGGCCGCCAAGCGTGCCAACATCCACGACTACATCATGACCCTGGAGCATGGCTACGACACCGAGATCGGTGAGCGGGGCGTGAAGCTTTCGGGCGGGCAGAAGCAGCGCCTGAGCATTGCAAGAGTCTTTTTGAAGGATCCTGCCATTCTGATCCTCGACGAGGCGACGAGCGCCCTCGACAACACCACCGAGGTGCTGATCCAGGAGGCACTGGACGAGCTGTGCCGCGGCCGTACCACCCTGGTGGTGGCACACCGCCTTTCCACCATCCGCGGTGCCGACACCATCGCCGTGGTGACCGAGGGACGTGTGACCGAGGAGGGCACGCATGACGAGCTGATCGCCGCAGGCGGGCTTTACCGCGATCTTTACGCCCTGCAGTTCCGCGAAAATTAAGACACGGGGGCTTCTTTGGCGAAAAAAGAGCAGACACGGGAGGATATCTCCACGGTCTGCTCTTTTCGTTTTTAAGGACGGTAGGTCAGGCGGTAATAGACGTCCGCCTCGAGAAGCGTCCCCTTCTTGGGGGCGGTCTTACCGCCGATCTCAAAATAGATCTTGCTGTCATAGTCATGCCCAAAGCGCGGCCACACGTGCATCTCGACCTGTCCGCCGGGCAGGGGGGTATGCGGAATGATCCCCGCCTCGGCTACAAGGCCGCTCGCGCGTCCCAGCACCCGCACAGCCGAGGCAACGGCACGCGGAGCAGGGGGATCGGCCTCGGTCTTTTCAAGGCCGTACGGCGTAGTGTCGCCAATCGCCACCACCCTTCCCCCCGGTACGTCCAGAAATTCGACGGTATCGGTCAGAATTCGGCTGGGCTCGGCAGGGTCAAGCCGCTGGGCGGTCAGCATCGGCAAAAAGGCGGCCTGCAGGGGGTAGGAGTCGGTCAGCCACAAAAGGCTATGGGCGGCCAACAGGCTTTCTCCTCGCACGGTATAGCTCTGCCGATGGCAGAGAAGAGGGGTGTCGGGGGTATTACAGCGGAAGACCACGCTATCCTGGGCAAAGGTGACTTCGGTGGCAGAGAAAAAGCCGGGGGTCAAAAGCGAGACCGGCTTGCCGTCCGCCATGAGAAAGACCTCGGACAATACCTCGTCTCCATGATAGCCGCCTACAAAGTCGCCCGCCCCCGTCTCCCGCAGGGCGAAGGCGATCTCGCCCCCCTGCAGGGCACGGAAAAGCGGAGAAAACTCGCCGTCCTTCATACGCCCGACGTAAGCCTCACGGATACGGTAGAGGGCCGAGTTTGCCGGGTCGTTCGGCCCCTCCTCATACGAAAGGGCAGGATTTTTTTCGCACTGCACGTACAAAAAGCGATATTCGGTCACATAGCCATCCCCGGCGGGGATATAGAGCGAAAAGGAGGCGTAGGGCTCGCCCTCCTTTTTTTCAAGCACGCGGATATGTACGGGTTGCATCCCTTTTCCATCCTTTCCCGTCAGCCGTCAAGGTGCGTGGTTTTACGCAGCTCGTCCATGCGGGCGTCAAGCTCTGCCGAGATATCGGCACAGCGCAAAAGCTCTGCCGCCATGTCGGCGGTAAAGGCGGTGCTTTTCTTGTAGCGCAGCTGATGCTCGAGGGCGGCCCAGGAGTCCATCGCTATGGTGCGCAGCTGGATCTCCACCGTCATCATACGCTTTTCGTGCTCAAGGAAGATCGGCACCCGCACCACAAGATGAAGCGAGCGGTAACCGTTTTCCTTCGGGCATCTGATATAATCCTTCTTTTCCACAAGGACGATGTCGTCCTGCGCGAGGAGGGCATCGGCCAGCTGATACACATCGGCGGCAAAAGAGCAGATGACCCGCACCCCGGCAATGTCGGCAAGGTTTTCCTCGATCGCATCCACCGTAAAGGGCAGCCCCTTGCGCGAAAGCTTTTCACGGATGCTTTCCGGCCGCTTGAGGCGACTGCGCACATCGGTGATCGGGTTGCGATCATACCGCAGGGAAAATTCCTCGTTCAGAACGTTCAGCTTGGTTTCTATCTCCATCATGGCACAGCGGTAGCAGGCCATCAGACGCAGATACCGCGCGCTTGCCGCGCGCAGCTCCTCTGCATTTTCAAAAAGCGCGGCGGCCGTTTCGACCAGGAAGGCGGGTATGCTCTTTCCCTCGTCATGCTTCATAACGGTTCTCCTTTTTTGATAGGTTTTGTTTACATCTCTGTGCTGTTTTTTCCACTTACCCGCTTATACACGCCGAGAAGCAGAAGGCCGACGAAGAGGAGGGCGGGAAAGGCGGTGGCAAGCAAAAGGCCGTAGGAAAGCGCACCGTCTGCCGCCTCGGCCGCAAGGCCCACAAGCGTCGGCCCGAGCGAGCAGCCAAGGTCACCAAAGAGGGCACAAAGCGAAAAGAGCACTGTGCCGCCCCTCGGAAAGTGCGCGGCCGCCAGTGACAAAAGCCCCGGCCAAAGCATACCGACCGCAAGCCCGCATATCCCACACCCGATAAGCGACAGGGCAGGAGACGAGGGCAGTGCCGTAAGAAGATAGGCACCGATGGCAAGTGCGGAGGAAATAGTCAAAAAGGCATGGAGGTTGACCTTTTCGCTCTTTACGGCAAAGAAAACGCGGGCAAGCCCCATAAGGCAGGCAAAAAGGCAGGGGCCGGCCAGATCCCCGACCGCCTTCGTGACCTGCAGGCCGGCCTCGGCAAAGGCGGAGGCCCACTGGCTGACCGAAAGCTCGGTAGCGCCGGCCATCAGCATCAGAAGGAGAAAGCCGTAAAAGAGGGGGCGCTTCATCAGTGCGCGGCCGCCCGCCTCGCTTTCCTTGGTAAGCGTGGGGATCGGCACGATGGCAAGCAGGATCGCATCCACGATCGGCAGGATCGACCAAAGGAGGGGCAAAAGCCACCACATCTCCTTACCAAGGAGGGCGAAAAAGGCGGTGGAGATCAGGATCACGGCTACCGTCCCCCAGCAGTAAAAGGAGTGCAGAAAGCCCATCATGCCCGCCTTGTTTTTCATAGGGCAGGCCTCCACCGTCGGGCTGATGATGGCCTCACCGAGCCCACCGCCGAGCGCATAAAGGATATCGGCGATCAGAAGCCCCCACATGGCATCGGCAAACAGAAAGGGCAGGGTGCCAAGGGCAATAAGCCCCAGCGCCGCAAAGGCGGCAGAGCCCACCAGCATCCGACGGTAGCCGATCCTGTCGGCAAACAGGGCGGCCAGAAGATCCACCGTCAGCTGAATAAGAAAGTTGAGGGTGATCAGAAGGGTGATGCGGGCAAGCGGGATCGAAAAGCTTTCGTGAAAGATCAGAAACAAAAGGGGGGGCAAATTATTGGAAACCGCCAGTGTGACCGAGCCGCCGCAGCAGGCCGTGACCGTGTGGCGGTAGGTAAGACCCCTTGCGGGGCGGGAGGGCGTGGATACGGACGAAGACATTGGGAGATTCCTTTCCATATGATATCCCCACCATTGTAGCACACGTGCGCCCACTTTGCAAGGGGCTTTTTACGCGGATCGGAAAACCGTCGGCTTACAGGACACCGCTCACCGTCAGCACCGAGGTGCCGGGTGTCAGGGTATAGCTGCCCGTGACCGGATCCTGCACCGCGGTGGCCGCGGGGATGGTGATCGCCCCCGGCAGGGTGGCAAACTGACCGCTTGTGCCGTCATAGGTGTAGCCTACCCCCTCGGTCAGGGCTACCCCGTTGAAGCTGACCACGGTCAGGGTGAGGATCGGGTCAAAGGTATCGTTCACCACGGCGCCGCCGTCAGCCGTGACCGGCGTAAGACCGTAGTTCTCGAGGGTGATAGTATAGGTGAGGCTATCCCCCTCGGTCACGGTGGCGGGGGTGACCGCCTTGGTGACGTTCAGGGTCGCCGTATCGGCCGCGCTTACGGTGGCCGAGGCGGTCAGGGGGGCGGCAAGGCCGGGATAGGTCACGGTGGCGGTGTTGGTGATCACACCCCCGACGTCAAGCGGCGCATATTCGTTGACCGTCACGGCATAGACGAGGTAGCCTTCGCTTCCTGCGGGCAGGGTGATCCCCGTGAATACAAGCGGGTCGGTCGAGGCGACGGTCGGTGCGGCGGCAAGCTCACCGTTTACAAAATACTTCACGCTTCCCGCAAGATAGGAAAGCGGGGTCAGCGTACCTGTCGCAAAGGGATACGCCCCAAGGGTATCCGACACGCTGATGCCCGAAAGAGCGGCGGCCGAGGTATTTTGAAGAGTAACGACGTAGGTGAGAGTATCGCCGGTGCGATAGGTCTCGATCACGGCGGTCTTGGTCACGCCAAGCGCGTCCAGAAGCTCACCGGTTACAACGTTGGAAAGTGTGGCGTTCCCGCCGTAGAGGAGGGTCGCCTGGTTTCTGAAAACTGCCATATCGGCATCTCCTTTCTGAGGGATATCTCCCTCCCTACCATTGTATGCCTGTCTTCCCTCTTGGCAACCTCCTCTCTGTGATTTTTGCATCCCCGCCGGATGCCCCCGGGGCGCAGGATACAAAAAAACATCTCCCCCCTTGCATTTTGGCGAATTTTGTGGTATGATGTACATTGGACGAATAGGGGATGCTTCCCTATCCGCAATTATGCGATCCTGCTTTGGCCGTTTTTTGCGGCTTTTCGGTAAAACTACTTATAAAAGGAGTGTTATTATGTTCGGAATTTTCGACGTCCTTACCATGATCGGCGGGCTTTGCCTGTTCCTCTTCGGTATGGATCTGATGGGCTCGGCGCTTGAGCGCCGCGCGGGCAGTAAGCTGCGCGACGTGCTTGGCCGCCTGACCAACAACCCCTTTGCGGGCTTTCTGACCGGTCTCGGTGTGACGGCCGTGATCCAGTCCTCCTCGGCTACCACGGTTATGGTGGTCGGCTTTGTCAACTCGGGGCTGATGACCCTGCGCCAATCCATCAGCGTGATCATGGGTGCCAACATCGGCACGACCGTGACGGCCTGGATCCTGTCGCTTGGCGGCATCAGCAGTGACAATCTCTTCGTCCAGCTGCTGAAGCCCTCCTCCTTTACCCCGATCCTTGCCGCCTGCGGTATCGTCCTTTACATGTTCTTAAAGGGCGACAAGAAAAAGGATACGGGTGCGATCCTGCTTGGCTTTGCGACCCTGATGTTCGGTATGGACACCATGTCGGGCGCTGTCAAGGGTCTTGCCGACGTCCCCGCCTTTGGCGAGCTGTTCCTCTTCTTCCAGAACCCCCTGCTCGGTATGCTGGTGGGCGCGGTGCTGACGGCTATCATCCAGTCCTCCTCTGCCTCTGTCGGTATTCTGCAGGCGTTGGCGCTCGGCACGGGAGCCGTCACCTACGGCGCGGCGATCCCGATCATCATGGGGCAGCACATCGGTACCTGTGTGACGGCGATGCTCTCTTCGATCGGTGCGAAGAAGAACGCCAAGCGCGCGGCCGTGGTCCATCTTTCCTTCAACGTGATCGGTACGGCGGTATGGCTGAGCGTGTTCTGCATTGTCAAGCTCTTTTTGCCCGATGGGCTTCTCGATACCTCGGTGGGTGCCGTCGGTATCCCCGTCATCCACTCTGTCTGCAGTGTCCTAAACGTCTTGCTTCTCTTCCCGATGGCGGGGCTGCTTGAAAAGCTGGCCTGCCGCCTGGTGCCCGACTCCAAGACCCCCGAGGCCGAGGTTGAGCTTGACGAGCGTCTTCTGAAGACCCCGCCGCTTGCCCTTGCCGCGGCCCACAACCTGACGGTTACGATGGCCGAGGTCTCGGTGCGTGCCCTGAAGAACGCCCTTCTCTCGCTTACCGCCTATACCCCCGAGCTTGCCGCCTCGATCCGTGCGGACGAGGACAAGAGCGACCACTACGAGGATATCCTCGGTGACTATCTTGTCAAGGTCAGCAGTAACCAGATCGGTGATGCCGACAGTGCCGAGGCCGCCAAGCTGCTTCGCCTGATCGGTGATTTTGAGCGGATCTCCGACCACAGCGTGAACATCCTGGAGGCTGTGGAGGAGCTGCGCGACAAGGGGCTTTCCTTCTCTGCCCCTGCCGAGGCCGAGCTTGCCGTGCTTTGCGGGGCTGTGGACGAGATCCTGGATCTTGCCCATTCCGCCTTCATCAACGCCAACCTGCCGAAGGCCACGATGGTAGAGCCGCTTGAAGAGGTCATTGACGACCTGAAGGAAAAGCTGCGCGGTGCGCACATCGTCCGTATGCAGCAGGGCAAGTGCAGCATTGAGGCCGGCTTTGTCTGGTCGGATCTTCTTACGAACCTTGAGCGGGTATCCGACCACTGCTCGAACATCGCCGGATGTCTTCTCGATATGGCCGGCACCGGGCTTCTCCTCCACGAGACCCTGCGTGCCATCCGTGCCGAGCATGGCGATTACGATACCCACTTCGCCGCTTACACGCAAAAATACGCCCTGCCGCAGTAACGGCTGCAAAAAAGCCTTGGAATCCCTGTTTCCAAGGCTTTTCTCTTCCGAATTTTAACTAAAACAAAAGGGCTGCCTCAATTTTGCATTGGGGCAGCCTAAAATATTGTTCGGGACAGCCAACCATGACAAGATGGGCAGGTCGCGCCGCATTGTCATAGGACCTGCCTCCTTGCACAGTAGGCTTTGTGCAGGTCAGGAATCGAAGGATCTTACACTTCCTTACAGCTGATGACGGTAACGGCGCCTGCGCCGCTTCCAAACTGTTGTCTTGCCCGCACAAGCGCATCCGCCCGTGCGGAGGATGCACTGTAGGCTCTTACCAAAAGCACGATCTGCTTTCCCGTGTTGCCACTGTGTGCAATGCATTCATAGGTTTTCATGCTTTCCTCCTTACCGCAAGCCCGCCGCTTCGGCAATCAAAGCGACAAGCGTGTGCGATCCGTCTTGTTTTTAAAATTTCGGTCAGAACGTGAATTTTGCCAGCCCCTGGTGCCCAAGCGGAATAACAACACCGCCGTCGATCGGACAGGGCAGGTCGGGGTGGCCGCTGAATTGATGCGCAAGGATCAGCCTTGGCACGTCGGGTTCGGTGATATCACAAACGACGACCTCTCCCGTCAAGCGGTTGGATACGTAGAGGATGCCATCCTTCACCACCGGCTTTCCGTACAGGCAAATGCCGCCGATGCGGTGAACGGGGTACTCGCCGTAGGGGCGCGGATCCCGAATATCGGCAATGACGTACCCGCCGCGCGTGATGGCAAGTGCGCGGTAGGGCTCCTCGAGGCCGGTCAAGCCCTCGGGGAAGCTGAGGGTCCCTTGGGTATATTCGGTTCGCACCGGTACGTCCCCCGAAAGATCGTACCACCACGTCGGATTGCTGTTCCAGAAGCAACCGTAATACCGCCCCGAAACACCCGCATAGGTAAGCTGACGGTGGTACATGAGCCCCGTTTGGGCTTCCTGTATCACCGTGCGAGGATGCTTGATGTCGGATACGTCTGCCACGGTCACATGGACGTCATCGGTATGCACCATGAGAAATCTGCCGTTTGCCGAGGGAACAGCCTGCGCACAGGCCCGCCCACGGGGAGACAGCCTGCCTACCTCCTCTAGGGAAACACCGCACGGGCGGTAGATCAGAACGCCCTCTCGGCCTGCCGCCACAAAGAAATGGCCACCGCCCTCACGGATATCCATGGCAAAGCCCGGGACGGGGATCTGTACGAGGTGACGAAGGGCGGTGTCATAGACGCCGATGCCGTCCATCCCGCAGGCTACGTATAGGAGGCCGCCGTGATATAGGACCGCATGCGTTTGTCCCTTGGTGGGAACGATGAAGGGGGCGGAGGCGCCGGTGCCGGGGTTACGGATGTAGAAATCCTCGCCCGATTCGGATACCGTCACCTCGGGCTCCTTGGGGACGGAAAAATAATCGGCCTCCGCAATGAAGAGATCCTGCTTCGCAGCGGCAATATACAGCCGCCCCTCGGCCGCCGCCACACCGGTGATGGGGGCATAGGACCTTTTCGTATAATCAAACGGCAGGATCATTGGGCGGATATTCAGGGTAAAGTCATTTAAGCTGACCAATTCCCCCATAGGAATATCGGTGGGGATCGCCACGTGATCGACAAGGCGCGGGTACGCGGGATCGGTGATATCGTAGATCCACACACCGTTGAAGGTATGCGAAACTACGGCAAAATTTTTGCAGACGGTAATATCCCACAGATCCCACTGTGTAACGTAATAGCGGTGCAGAAAATGCGTGACCGAAAGCGCCTTGGGGGCAGAGGGATCTCTGACGTCCCAGATGGAAAAGCCGTTTCCAGAGGCATACCCCTCCTCCTCGGGATCCCTGCCCGTGGCAGGGGGGCTGTGATGGCCGAAGGCCGCATACAGGATGCCGTCCTTCACAAAAAGGCCGTCGCCGCGCCCCTCAAGCGGAAGCGAGGAAAGCTTTCTCGGAGCACGGGCATCGGAAATATCGATGATATTGACCTGCCGCTCGACCCACGAGCCGGTATACAGAACCCCGCCCGAGACGGTGATCGACTGCACCTCACCCGCGCGGATCGAGGAGACGTGACGCGGTGCCTCCGGGGTCGAGACGTCCAAAAGCTCCACACCGAAGCTGCGGCAGGCTATGGCAAGATACCGCCCGCCGAAGGCCACGCCGGTAGCAAACTCCACACTGTTGTAATGGCAAACGATAAACGGCGCCTCCGGGGCGGTGACGTCAAGGAGGTAGAGGCCGCATTCTCTTGCGGTGACAGCGGCGAGGATCCGCCCGGGAACGGCATCCGTGCTTATTCTGATCTGCCGCATATTGCCAAGCCCCGTAAGACTGCCGAGCGGGGAAATGGCATCCCCCTCGCAGCCGAAAATGCGAAGGCTACCGCCCCCCTCTGCACTGATGAGATACAAAAATCCGTTCGCGTAAGCGATACCGCTACCGCTTGGAATCTCGGTCTTTGTGATCTGCATCCGGGGATTTTCGATGCATGGCGGAAATCGGCCGTATGACGGATCGTAATTTTTCACGTTGCGTTTTCCTCTCTTTTCGGCTTGCCGCTCATCTTGCGCCTCTGTCGCTTTCCCACTCATTGAATACCGGAACGTTCTCGGTAAGCTGATCGTGATAGCGCTGATACTCCCTGATGTCCTAAAAAATCAACGCTGTACATAATACCTGCTTCTTTTTAAGCGCATGATAAGGCTTGCATGTATTATAGTCCAATCCGACCTCCCTGTCAAGACGCCTGCGGCTTTTTGTTTCCTCGGGGCAACGGCCAAACGCCGGGGCACGAAGGCGTGCGCGCGCCTTTTTTCCCTTTTTCCTATTGACAAACGGCGCCGCTGTGCTATAATAATAGGGTAATCACGAAGAGTAAGAGCCATTGCGTGAAGTGCCGCGGGGACGGGGAGTTGCCCGGCGGACGAAGGCCGCCGTACGGTTGCCGCGGTAACGGCTCTGCATCCCGCTTCAAGTGGACAGAGAGCGCTCCTCTTTTTCCGATCGGAAGTACGGGAAAGGGGGGTTTTTATTTTTATGAAGGACAGAAAACATGCAGGGGTCGTATCCGTGAGGGTGCGCCGCCTGTGCCTGGCCGCTTTTTTGGTTGCACTTTCCTTTCTTCTCGGGTGGCTCGCCAAGGCCCTGCAGGGGACAAGCCCCCTGCGCTTTACCGTCGAGGGGCTTCCGATCCTGCTTGGCGGGCTGTGCCTTGGCGGGGTCTACGGTGCGCTTATCGGGGTGACCGCCGATCTTTTATCCTGTCTTCTGGCAGGGCAGGCTCCTCTCCCCCTCATCACGGTGGGGGCGGCCATGATCGGTCTGATACCCGGGCTTTTTTCCCGCCTTTTTCTTCGCAAGCAGCCGATCTATACGGCATCTCCCTCCTATCCCGTGCTTCTGCTTCTGACGGCGGCGGCACACACGGTCGGCTCTATCCTCATCAAAAGCTATGCGCTCTCGGCCTTTTACGGCTTTGATACCCTCATCTTCCGCGCCCCCATCTATCTCGGGATCATCCTGCTTGAGAGCTATCTTCTCTATCTTCTCCTCCGTTCCCATCCCATA
>JAGBZZ010000010.1 GCA_017652965.1 Clostridia bacterium
CACCCTCCATAGTCTGCCTTCCGCAGATCACCAGATCGGGGGAAAGCTTTTGGAGCGCGCACGAAAGCGTATAGGTAGTCGCCAAGGTATCCGAGCCCGCAAAGGCACGGTCGCAAAGATGATACGCCTCACGAGCGCCGAGACGGGTCAGCCGCAATAGCTCTTCTCCGCCCTTTTCCTGCACCATAGAAAGTAATATCACCTCGGCGTTCGGTATCCGCAAAGCTGCCTCATAGGCACTCGCTTCAAAGGGGCCGATCTGCCCGTCGGACGCGGGTCTGACACAAACGACCACTCTCATGCGCGACCTCCGTAAATGGGTGCCAGCGCATCGTGAATGCGAACGTATTCTTCAAACAATTTGGCATATTTTTCAGCATTTTCAATATTAGGCTTTACAAGACCGATCACCTTGATACACTTGTCCACCGCCGCGCGGGGCGAAGCAAAGATGCCAACCGCAACACCCGCAAGCATTGCCGAGCCAAGAGAAGAATCACTACTCTCGGTGATCGAAAGCTCCATACCAAGGCAATCGGCGGTAATGCCCGCCCAAAGCTTACTCTTGGCGCCGCCGCCGATCAAGGTCGCGCGTTTTGCGGGGCTGATACCGATATCCTCAAGCGTTCTCTTGGAGTGAAGCAAGGAGTACGCCACGCCCTCCAGCACGCTTCTGGTAAAGTGCGCCTTGGTGTGGGTAGAACGGAAGCCCACAAAACTTCCGCAAAGGGTAGGATCGGCATAGGGGGTCAACTCACCGTTGATATAAGGGTGATAAACCAATCCCTCGCACCCTACGGGAATGGCCGCCGCGCCCTCGTCAAGTTCGCGATAGTCTCCCCCGAAGGTGTCGCGATACCAGCGGAAAGAAGACGCCGCCGCCTTGGTTGCAGATCCGGGATACCAAAGACCCTTGACGATATGCGGATAATTGACAAGATGACGGTTGGGGTACGCGCGATCGGTAATCACGCAGATACGGCCCGCCGTAGCAAGCTTGACCGTGGTATCGCCAACGCCGACCGCACCCGAGGCAAAAACCTCCATCACGGTGTCGGTAGTGCCGCAGATCACGGGCGTGCCTGCCGAAAGTCCGCACTTATTCGCCGCGTCCGCCGTTACCGCACCGATCACATCGGTGGGATTTACCAAAGGCGGAAGCGTATCTCGGGAAAGCCCGATCATCCCGCAAAGCTCCTCCGACCACTCACCGCGGTTGCAATCATAAAGCATACTGCCAGCCGCCTCAATATGGTCGGTGCAAAATACCCCCGTCAAAAGATAACGGAGATAGTCTTTTTCAAAGAAAATACGCCCGATCTTCGAGAACACCTCGGGTTCATTGTTTCGCACCCAGAGAAGCTGGGGCATCGTCCAGATGGTGTCGGGGCGGTGATAGGTCAACTCAAAAATGCGCGCACCAAAGGTCTCGCGAAGATATGCAGACTCCGCCGTAGCGCGACAGTCCGTCCAATGGATGGCAGGACGCAGGGGGCGGCTGTCCTTATCGCAAAGAAGCGCCGTATGGGTTGCCGAATCAATAGCAACCGCCACAATGTCCGAAGAAGAAACGCCGCTCTTATCAACAAGCGCACGGATATTACGCCAAAGTGCCGCCTCCCAATCGGTGGGGTCTTGTTCGCAATATCCGAGGTTTGGATGGAGCGTAGGATATTCTTCGGTACACTCGGCGGCAATGCGGCCGTCCTCCGCAAGCAAGGTTGCCTTAGACGCGCCGCCGCCAAAATCAATTCCGAGTAAATATTTCATAGCTTATCTCTTGGCGATCCAGTCGTGCTCGGGATCGTTGGAGCGATTGAAGCCTTGATAGTCTCCTGCCATCAGCCACAGGAAATAGGTCTTGTAGCCGGGGGTGGATACGGTGGTGTGGAAGCCGCGAGGGAACTCTACCAGCTCATCATTCTTCACG
>JAGBZZ010000099.1 GCA_017652965.1 Clostridia bacterium
AGAGGACCACCCTGAATACCGGGGAAAATAGCCTTGTCGATGGCCTTGGCAAACTCCTCCTTGCAGAGGATCAAGCCGCCGCGAGGACCGCGAAGGGTCTTGTGCGTGGTGGTGGTCACAACGTCGGCATAAGGCACGGGGGAAGGATGGAGACCGGCCGCAACCAGACCTGCGATGTGGGCCATATCCACCATGTAGTAAGCACCGACCTCACGAGCGATCTGGCCGATCTTCTCGAAATCGATGGTGCGGGAGTAAGCGCTGGCACCGGCAATGATGAGCTTGGGCTTGCACTCCAGAGCGGTCGCACGGATCTTATCGTAATCCAGCACCTCGCTCTTTTCATCCACACCGTAGGAAACGATGTTGAAGTACTTACCGGAAATATTGGCAGGAGAGCCATGAGACAGGTGACCGCCGTGCGCCAGAGAAAGACCCATGACGGTGTCACCGGGCTGACAAAGGGCGAAGAAAACGGCAAGGTTGGCAGATGCGCCGCAGTGGGGCTGCACGTTGGCGTGATCCGCACCGAACAGCTTCTTGGCACGCTCGATGGCAAGGCTCTCTACCTCGTCGATGTGCTCGCAGCCGCCGTAGTAACGCTTTGCGGGATAGCCCTCGGCATATTTATTGGTCAGAACCGTACCGGCAGCCAAAAGAACGGCCTTGGAAACGATGTTCTCCGATGCGATCAACTCAATGTTATGACGCTGACGGGAAAGCTCACGGTCACAAGCCGCATAGAGCTCCTCATCGTACTGCTTCAATTCGTCAAAAAAGTTCATAGCTCCTCCAAATGTTAATTCAAATAATTATCTAATCTAACTATAACAAAAAACGGGAGAAAAAACAAGTTTTCTCCCGTTATTTCACAATTTTATAACAATATTTCTTCCATTCCGCCCCGCCGCATGCGCCAGAGGGAGGAAAAACCCGTTTTTTTCAAAAGCGCTTCCGTTTCCGCAAAGGCGTGATCCAGCGAAGGGATATCGTGCGAGTCACCGTTCAGCACCGGCTTCACGCCCAGCCGCTGCATTTCCTCCAGCAGGAAGGGGGCGGGATAGGGCGCGGTGCGATAGCCGCGATACATGGCACCCGTATTGATCTCAAAATAAGGCACCAAGGGCGCAACGGCGCGCAGTGCCTCCCGCGCGGTGTGGCGGTAGGCCTCGCTTTCATCGTCAAAAAGGCCGAATTTATTGACCAGATCGAAATGGCCTTGGATCAAAAAGGGCTCGGTCTCGGCGTGGCGCACCACAAGCTCGAAATAACGCTTGGCCAGCTCCAGCTTTTCGCCGCCGCAGCATTTGGCCACGTATTCCTCCTGCACGGCACGGCTCATATCCACGCTCCAAGGATCGCCCCCGTTGGGATCGGGCACGTAATGCACCGAGCCGATGACGTAATCGTAAAGGGAGGCGTCAATGGGAGAATAGTAATCCTTTTCCATGCCGCAGAAGAGCTCAAATTCGCCCTCCAGACGCTCCTGCAGGCCGCGCAGCGCGGCAAGGTAGCGGCCGTAATCCTTGTCCTCCATGCAATAGCCCGTGGGGTCAAAGGGCGTATCGCTGTGATCGGAAATACCGAGGGAAACGAAGCCCTTTTCGCGGGCGGCGGCCACCATTTCCTCGGGGGTATTTTTTCCGTCGGAAAAGACGGTATGCGTATGTACGTTCGAGGCGATCATCATTTCTTCTCCAAGCCGAACAGGCGAATGGCGTTTTCCCCGAGGATCAAGCGTTCTTCCTCCTCGGAAAGGCCCAGAGACAGCAGGATCTCCAACTCCTTACCGGGATCCCACATGGGATAATCCGAGCCGAACATCACTCG
>JAGBZZ010000100.1 GCA_017652965.1 Clostridia bacterium
AGGCTACGGTACCACGGCTTTCGCTACACTGTCTTTGCAAAGTTTTCCTCTCTGCAACCGCGAGTAGCAAGAGCTACGGCTTTGTCTGCCTCCCTCTGGGAGGGAGGGGGACCGCTTGCGGTGGAAGGAGAATGCGGCAGTAGGGGGGCGAAGATGCAACGCCGAAGCGGTTTTACCATACGCAGGCTCCCCCCTTTATTTCCCCCCTCCCGGAGGGGGGCTACATAAACCCTTCCCCGGCTACTCACGGTGGCAAAGATAGAATAGAGAAAGAGAGAACAGATCGGTTTTTGGCCGAGGTGTTCTCTCTTTTTTTACTTATTGCATGACGCGGAGGGAAAGCGCGGTGCGCTTTTTAATCCGGATACACGTCGTCATACCACTCCCAGTAGTCAAAGGGATAGGTAAGGCCGGCATCCAGATAGTCGATCTCCATCACGGCCTCCAGCACCTCGCTTGTCAGGGAGGCGGTGGGGTCGTCCAAGCCGCGGGAAACGATGAGATCCCACGCCTCGTCACTGATGTAGTACTCGAAATCATCCTCTGCGTAGGGCAGGATGTCTGCATACTCGTAATAGATGAAGTTGTTTTCGGACAGCATCGTGGCAACGTACCCACGGTAGTTGCTGCGCCCTGCCGTATCGCTGATGACCTTTTCAATGTCGCTTTCCTCGGTGGCGATGTACTTGCCGCCCTCATTCTTGAAGATGGGGGTACTGCCGAGGATGATGTTGTTGCTGACCACGCTATACTGCGGGGCACGGCGGGAGCGCTCCATTGCCGCGATCTCCTCATAGGTGAGGGTCACGCACCCATCCTCATCCGAAAGGACGGTGTGGGCGGGCTCAGTGCGCAGGTAGGTGACGCCCTCCACCTCCTCAAGGTAGGAATACTCGGGGATCAGGTATTCCACCACCTTACCGGGGGTCGCCGTGCGGAACTCGGCGGGATCGTAGGTGTAGGTCTTACCCGTGAGATACCAGGGCATGTAGAAGTACTTGACGTGATAATCCTCGGCGGAGTCGGCGTACAGATCCACGATCAGCTGGGTGCCGTACATCATGTTGATAAACTCGGGCGCACGGTCACTCCACGCGCTCATGCTGAAGGAGCGCAGATAGTTGTTGGTGTCGCCCTGCTTGATGCCAAGCCACCAGTGGCCGGCCAGGGACTGCGAAAGGACGGGCTGAGAGGTAAAGCTTACTTTGCTTTCTGTGCCCAGGGTGAAGTCCTTCTGCGCGATGCCCTCATAGCTGTAGGGCTGATAGCGTGCGGCCGCACCGCCTGCCGAATACTCGTCCCCGAAGTAGTAGTAGAAGAGGGCGGATTCGTTGAAGGTGTCGCCATCCTTTGCCGAGTAGAGGAAGTCACCCGACTCGCTGGAGCTGGAGCCCGCCGCCGCTACCTGGAAGGGAGTACGCAGGACGGTGATGTTACCGAAGGCCACGTTCCCCCAGCCGGTGGAGGAGTACCAGGGCTCACTGTGGCTGGAGCGGGAATGCAGGGTGGAGACCACGTTGTAGTACATGTAGTTGCCGCCGCCCATCGTATCGTTGTACACGGCGCGGTGGGTCGCGTTCAACATATGGAAGAGGTTGTAGCGGTAGTGGTTGCCACGGTTGTACGCACCGCCCGAGTAGATCATACCGCCGTCGGTGACGTCCTTACTACCACCCTCAAAGCGGTTGTATTCGAGGATACACTCCACGCCGTAGCTGCCGCTTGTGGTGGTGCTGTTGAAGTAGTTGTGCGAGACGACCATCCGACAGCCCGCCCAGGTAAGCGCTGTCTGCTTCAGGGGCATCGGATCGTGGAAGAAGCAGTTCTGCACCACGTTGCCGCAGGGGGTCAGGGTCTTGGCCGAGGCCGAATCCGAGAAGGTGACAAGCGCACCGTACGCACGCGAGAAGTCACAGTAAATGACCGCGGTATTCGTGGAGGTGGTGACCACAAGGTTGCTGGCCTTGGTATTGCGGAAGACGCAATTCTGCACCATGACGTTGTTTACGCTGGTCAGCGAAAGGCCGTTCGAGGACGAGCCGTCAAAGGTCAGCCCGTCAAGGACGACGTAGGAGGCCTGCGAGACGTTCATAAGGTTGGTAGCCGTCGAATTGGAGAAGGCGACCTGCTCGCGGCTGAGCTCCTCGTGTGCCTCGGTGGGATAGAGGTAAAGGACGCCGCTGTCGCGGTCAAAGAACCACTCACCGGGGACATCCAGCGCTTCCACCGCATTGAAGAGGTAGAAGGTGTTGCGCCCTGCGGCCGAGTTGCCCGATACCTTACAGCCCCAGGAGTTGTTCTGGATCGATTTCAGCGAGTAATAGGCGCTCTTGCCGTCGGGCGCCGTGCCCTTCGGATAGCCGAGAAGCGGGTCACTGTCGTAGGACGGGTACCACTCTTCGCCGTCCTCGGTGTGGGCCCAGTAGGTCCCCTCGGTCTCAAGCGCCAGGTTGTAATAGCCGAACTCCCAGCCCTCGAAGGTCGAGCCGTAGTACCAGATGTCGCCGGTGTTGACCCAGGAAAGGATCTCCTCGCCCATCTCGTAGTTACTGTTCTTATCGCCCTTGTTATCGTAGGCGTTCAGCACACGGATCTCCCAACCGACGATCCAGGTCTTCGGGTCCATGCCCGCCTTGGTGGCACGCTCTACCCACGGCCAGTAGAGGTTCGAGCCGTCACGCGAGGTAACGGTGCCCGAGTCATAGGCGAAGGTGAAGTACATAAGCTCGGTCGGATCCTTGGTGTTATTGGGATAGCGTGCCAGGGTGTACTCTTCCCCGCTGACGTACAGGATCGGCGGCCCTGCCGACTTGGTGATCTCCGGGATGTCGGCCTCGGTCCAGCCCTGCTCCTCCAAGGTGGTGTAGATGATATAGTCACGCGCCTCTTCGGGGAACCGCTCGAAAAGGTCGGCATTGTCGGAGGGGTCAAGCGGATGCCACTTGTCGGCCGAGGAGTCCATCTGCTTGGTGGAGGTCAGGACGACCTCTTCATTATTATAGGCCTTGATAAAGAGGGGGGCTGCGCGGCTGCCCGAATGCACCGGGTTGATCGCCACGGGCTCGCTGAGCGAGTAGGTGCCGCCCATCATCCAGATGATGCCGCCCTCTCCGTCATCCACAAGGCTGAGCGCCTTTTTCAGGGTAGCAAGCGGGGCATCCTTGGTACCTGCGGCACTGTCATCACCCGTGGTGGAAACGTAGATCTGGCGGGTGGCAAGCGGATAGTCGGCAGGCATTACCCGCTCCACGACCGTGACCTCCTCGGGCAGCTCCTCCTTGGTGGCCAGGAAGCGCTCGAGAACCGTCTCGGCACTGTAGGAGAGATCATACTTGCCCTGCATAGAGGCAAGCTTTTCGGGCAGGTTCAGGGTAAAGAAGTCAAGATTCTCGACCTCGCCGCTGACCTTTGCCGTAAAGCTGAGGGCAAGATCCTGCCCCTCAAAGAGGCGGATAAGAGCTAGGGCGGCCGAATAGGCGCTGTCCTTCTCTACCCCGTGAAGGAGCAGGCGATTACCCGCGGTTTCGATCTGCCAAAGGCCTGCGCCGCCCGGCGTCTTTGGAGCGCGCCCTTCCCCGCTCGGAGAGCCGACCACGATCTCATAATCGGTGCCGGTATAGTCACGCGGGCCGTACACAGGCAGGACCGCACCGGTCGCCTCGGTGATCTTGCGGGCAAGGAGAGCCGCCACCGAGGTGTTATCCTTGTCCTTAACGATCACGTAATCGTATACCGAGACCCCGTTGATCGTCGCGTCGGCATGCGGATAGGTTGCCCTTACCACATCGGCCTTGGCGGGCACCCAAAGGGTAGCATCGTGCAGGTAGGTGGCGATAAACTTTTCTATCGCCGCGATCACGGCGGCATCGTCACCGCCCGTGATCACCACACGGTCATTTTCATAAAAGATGGCGGTATCGTCCCGTCCGACCCGCTGGCTGACGCTTTCCACGCGGTTGGTACGGCCGATCAGGATCTCCTTGGTGTCGGTGGGGGCGGGGTTACCGTAGCCCACAAAATCCTCTCGAAGCGAAAGGCGCACACCCGTGGTATCCTCGATCGCGGTCTGCAGGCGGCGGATGGCCGCATAGACCTCGCCGCTTGTGCCGTAGGGATACACGACCGTATAGTCTTCAAGACCCGAAACCGCCACGGGCGGAGCCTCGGGGGCCGGGGTCGTCTCTCCCTTATCCCCCCCGCAGGACGTCAGAAGCAGCGAGAGCAGAAGAAGGACAGAAAGGGCGAGAAGCAGTGTTTTTTTCACGGTTTTTCTCCTTTTTGTATATAGTTTTGTTTACGCGCTTAGCATATTTTCGCGGTTGCCTGCGGGCGGTGCCGTAGCGGCACCGCCCACGGGGTGCTTAGCTCCATATCGAGTAATCGTACTCAAAGGTAAGGCCGCTGTCGTACCAGAGGCTGTCCTCGATCAGGGCAAGGCCGTCCTCGTCCATGATCTCGGCAAACTCGTCATACATATAGGGGAAGATATCATAGTTGTAGTTTTCGGCATCCCAGAGGACGTCGGCATAGTGATAGTTGTAGTAGTTCTTATCCACAAGCGTGGTCTTGACAAAGCCCTGGTAGCTGTCACAACCGTTTGTGATGGTCGCCGCGGGGTCGAGCGTTTCGGTGAAGTTGCCCTCCTTATCCTTGGTGGGCGTACCGCCGAGGATGACATTGTTGGTCACCACGCTGGCACCGGGCTGGCGGCGGAAGCGCTCCATCGCCGCGACCTCCTCATAGGTGAGGGTCAGGCTGCCGTCCTCACCGACCGTCTCGCAATGGGCGGGGACGACCACCGGCTTGCCTGTGGCATCGAGGTAGGTGTACTGCGGGATCTGCACAAGCGTCCCTGCGGGGATGCCCTCATGCGTATAGGTCTTGCCGGTCAGATACCACGGCACGTAGAAGTACTTCGGATGGTAATCGCTGTTCGCGTAAGCACCGAGGACGATCTTGGTGCCCTCCATGAGGTTCATGAACTGCGGGTCACGCTCAGCCCACTTCTCCTCATCGCCGCGTGTGATGTAGTAGGTCTGCTCATCCTCCTTCATCCCGACCCACCAGTGGCCGGCCTCGCTCTGATAAAGCTGAGAGGAAAGCTGAGGGGTGCCGTCATAGGCCACGGGGGTGTAATAGCGGGCCGCGCCGGTCCCGGCATGCTCATCGCCGAAGTAATAATAGAAGAGGCCGGATTCGTTGAGCTGGTCACCGCTCTTCGAGGGCTTGATGTCCCCCTCATACCCACCGGGCGAGCCTGCGGCGGCCACCTGCATGGGGTTGCGCAGGACGACCGTGTTGCCAAAAAAGACGTTGCCAAGGCCGGTCGAGGAATACCAGGCCTTGTTGAGGTTGGACTTCGACCCGAGGAAAGAGATCATATTGCCGTAGGCATAATGATGGCTGGAGGTACCGTCGTTGTAGATGGCGTTGTGGGTCGCGTTGAACATATGGATGAGGTTGTAGCGGTAGTGGTTGCCGCGATGGCCAACCCCCCAGGTGTAGATCATACCGCCGTCGGTCACGTCGGCAGAGCCGCCCTCAAAGCGGTTGTACTCCACAATGCACTCGGTCGTGAGGCTGGAAGCGCCGACGATGGTGTTGTGGAAGTAGTTGTGCGAGACGACCATCCGACAGCCCGAGAGCGCCACACCGTTCTGATAGGTGGGCATTGCATCGTGGAAGATGTTGTTCTGGATCACCACGTCCGAGGGGTCAAGGTTATAGAAGCTTGTGCCGAGCGAGCATTTGATCATCGTGTCATAGGCCCGCGAGAAGTCCGAATGGATGATGGCGGTGCGCTCGGTCGTACCGCTGACGTAGATGCTGGACAGGAGGGTGTTCATGACCGTCAGGTTCTGGAAGACGGCATCCTTGACGTTGTTGAGCTTGATGCCGTAGCCGTTGACACCGTCGATCTTGATGCCGTCGATCACCAGATTCTTGGTGCCGTCGGCGAGGAAGAGGTCATACTTCGCGCCGCTCGAGAAGGAGGCGGTCTTCTGGAAGAAGCCCTCCTCGGGGATGAGGTAGAGCGTGTCGGTCTTCCGGTCGAGGAACCATTCCCCGGGGATATCCATCGCCTCCACCGCATTGAAGAGGTAGAAGGTGTTGCGCCCGGCCGGGGAGTTGGTGGACGGCATTGCCCCATAGGCGTTGTAGTGGACCGACTTTAAGGAGTAGTCCCCGTCCCCCTTCGGATAGCCGACGTACGGGGTCTCGCCCGAGCCCGGCACCCAAGCGGTGCCGTCGGCATTATGGGCCCAGGCCTGCCCCTCGGTCTCCAGGGCAATATTATAGTAACCGAATTCCCAGCCCGAATAAGTCGAGCCATAGTACCAGATGTCACCGGTGTTGACCCAGGTCATGATCTCCTGACCGCGCGCATCCTCGGTGGGGATGCGTAGCTCCCAACCGACGATCCAGGTCATCGGATCCTTGCCGAGTGCCTGGCAGCGCTCGACCCACGGCCAGTACACAAGGCAGGTATCGGCCGTTACGGTGCCGCTGTCATACACCTTTGTAAAGTACAGAAGGTCGATGATATTGCCGGTGTCGTTCGGATAACGGGCGATCGAGTATTCCGCGCCGTCCACGTAAAGGCGGGGCGGGCCGTTCTTCTGATCGATCTTTGCAATGTCCTCTGCCGTCAGGCCGTGGTCGGCAAGCGAGGTCCTTATGACCTTGTCGCGGGACGCTTCGGGCAGGCGGTCATAGATCGCATCGCTCTCGGCGATCTTCTGCCACTTGGCCTCGTCGTTTGACAGCACAAGGTTGGAGGTCAGGGTGACCTCGTCATCCTCATAGGCCTTGATAAAGAGGGGCGAGCGGAGAGTACCGGAATGGGAGGCACTAAGCGTGACGGTCTTGTCGACCGAGTAGCTCCCCTCCATCAGGTAGATGATGCCGCCCTCCTTGTTCTTCATCTTGGCGACGGCGGCGGCAAGGGAGGCAAGCGGGGCCTCCTTCGTGCCGGGGTTCTCGTCGCTGCCGCTCTTGGCAACGTAGAGGACGTTCGCGGCCGAGGCGGGGTAATCGTCAACAGACACCCGCTCAAGGACGGTGACCTCCTCGGGCAGCTCTGCTCTGGCAGCGAGGAAGCGCTCGAGCGTCGACTGTGCGGTGATCTCAACGTCGTATTTGCCGACGTTCGACGGAAGGGTCGCCGAAAGGTTCAGGGTAAAGAGCGGGCGAGAAGCGTCGTCCCCCGGGGTCACGGTCGGCCCGCCGGTCACGGGCGGTGCCGTGGTGGTGGCGGGGGCTTCGGTCGTTGTCGCGGCGGGCGGCGTGGTAGCCGCCGGGGTGGTCACCTCCCCGCCGCCGCAGGAGGCAAGGGCGAGAGGCAAAAGGAGCGCAAGAACCAGGGAAAGAAGAAGCAGTTTTTTCATATCATTTCCTTTTTGTATCGTTTTGTTTACGAACAGGCCGGGACGTTTGCCAAAAACGCAGAGTGGGCGATGCGTGAGCCGCATCGCCCACCTTGTGGGGGATCAGTGCCAGATAGAATAATCGTAATCGAAGGTGAGGCCGCAGTCGTACCAGTAGCCGTCCTCGATTATCTTATAGCCCTCGTCGTCCATTACCTCGGCAAACTCCTCGTACTTGTAGTAGAAGATGTCGTAGTCATAGGCTTCGGCGTCGGCAAGAACCTCGCTGTAGAGATATTCGTAGTAGTTGTTCTCTACCAGGGTGGTAAAGACGTAGCCCTGATAGGTGAGGGCGTTGTTCGTCACGGTGGTGGCGGGATCGGTGATCTCGGTGAAGTCTCCGTTCTTATCCTTGGTGGGCGTACCGCCAAGCACCACGTTGTTCATCACCACGCTGGCGGCGGGCTGACGGCGCAGGCGCTCCATCGCGGCGATCTCCTCATAGCTGAGGGTGATCGTGCCGTCCTCGTTCCACTCGGCGTTGTGCTCCGGCACCACGACCTTCTCGCCGGTGCTGTCAAGGTAGGTGTACTGCGGGATCTGGATGATCGTGCCCTCGGGCACCTGGTTGCCGCTGTAGGTGTAGGTCTTGCCCGTGAGATACCACGGCACGTAGAAGTACTTCGGATGATAGTCGCTGTTGCGCAGGGCATCGAGGACGATGCGGGTACCGTAGAGCAGGTTCATGAACTGCGGGTCACGGTCGGCCCATTTCGCCTCGTCGCCACGGTCGACGTAGTAGACCCACTCGTCGTCCTTCATGCCCTCCCACCAGTGGCCGGCCAGCGACTGGCTGAGGTAGGTCGTGAGCTGCGGGGTGCCGTCATAGGCCACGGGATAGTAGCGCGCGGCCGTGCCGCCCGCCGAATACTCGTTACCGAAATAGTAATAGAAGAGGGCCGACTCGTTGAGGGTATCGCCGTTCTTCGAGGGCTTGACGTCACCCTCGTCGCCTGCGGGCGAGTTGGCGGCGGCCACCTGATAGGGGTTACGCAGGATCACGACGTTACCGAAGAAGACGTTACCGATACCGGTGGAGGAATACCAGCCCTTGTTCGAGTTCGACTTCGAGCCGAGGAAGGAGATCATATTGCCGTAGGCATAATGATGGCTCGAGGTACCGTCGTTGTAGATGGCGTTGTGGGTCGCGTTGAACATATGGATGAGGTTGTAGCGGTAGTGATTGCCGCGGTGGGCAACACCCCAGGTGTAGATCATACCGCCGTCGGTAACGTCGGCCGACCCGCCCTCAAAGCGGTTGTACTCCACGATACACTCGGTGCTGGCGCTGGCGCCGACGATGGTGTTGTGGAAGTAGTTGTGCGAGACGATCATACGGCAGCCCGAGATCTGCACGCCGTTCTGATAGGTGGGCATCGCATCGTGGAAGACGTTGTTCTGGATGACAACGTCACTCGGCACGAGGTTATAGAAGCTGGTGCCGAGCGAGCCGGCCACCATCGTGCCGTAGGCACGCGAGAAGTCGGAATGCAGGACGGCCACGCGCTCCGAGCCGCTGCCGATGTAGATGTTGCAAAGCAGGGTGTTGGAAACGGTCAGGTTCTGGAAGACGGCGTCCTTGGTGCTTGTCAGCTTGACGCCGTAGCCGTTGACACCGTCGATCTTCACGCCGTCCAGGACGAAGTGCTGGGTCTTGTTGAGCGAGAAGAGGTCGTACTTGCCGCCGCTCGAGAAGGCGGCATCCTTTTGGAAGAAGTCCTCCTCGGGGATGAGGTACAGGGTGGCCGTTTCACGGTCGATGTACCACTCACCGGGGATGTCCATCGCCTCGACCGCGTTGAAGAGGTAGAAGGTATTGCGGCCGGCGGGGGAGTTGGTGGAGTGCTTGGCACCGTACGGGCTGTAATCCTTGGACTTCAGCGAATATTCGCCGTTGCCCTTCGGGTAGCCGATGTACGGGGTCTCGCCCGAGCCCTCGACCCAGGCGGTGCCGTCGGCATTGTGTGCCCAAGCCTGACCCTCGGTCACGAGGGCGAGGTTGTAGAAGCCGAATTCCCAGCCCTCAAAGGTCGAGCCGTAGAACCAGATGTCGCCCGTGTTGACCCAGGACAGGATCTCCTGGCCGCGCTCGTCATCGGTGGGGATCTGAACCTCCCAGCCGACGATCCACTTCGTGGGGTCCTTACCGAGGGCCTCGCAGCGCTCGATCCAGGGCCAGTAGAGGTTGCCCGAGTCGGAGGTCACGGTACCCGAGTCATAGGCCTTCGTGAAGTACAGAAGGTCGATGATGTCGCCGGTATCGTTCGGATAACGGGCCATCGAGTACTCCTCGCCGCCGACATAGAGGCGGGGCGGGCCGTTCGTCTTGTCGATGGGGGCGATGTCGTCGGCCGTCAGGCCGTGGTCGGCAAGCGAGGTCTTCATCACCTTGCCGCGGGAGGCCGCAGGCAGGCGGTCGTAGATCGCATCGGTCGACTCGATCATCTGCCACTTGGCTTCGTCATTCGAAAGGACGAGGTTCGAGGTCAGGGTAACGTCAGCACCCTCGTAGGCCTTGATGAAGAGGGGGGACTGGCGAGTACCCGAGTGGGAGGCGTCAAGGGCCAGGGTCGACTCGACCGAGTAGCTGCCCTCCATCAGGTAGATGACACCGCCCTTTTTGTTCTTCATCTTGGCAAGGGCGGCCTTCAGGGTGGCAAGCGGGGCCTCCTTGGTGCCGGGGTTCTCGTCGCTGCCGTTCTTGGCAACGTAGAGGACGTTGGCCGCCGACAGCGGATAGTCGGCAAGGTCGACGCGCTCAAGGACGGTGATCTCCTCGGGCAGCTCGGCCTTGGCAGCCAGGAAGCGGTCAAGCGTCGACTGACCGGTGATCTCAATGTCGTACTTACCGACGTTCGAGGTGAGGGTGGGGGAAAGGTTCAGGGTAAAGAGGGCCATATTGGCAACATCGCCCGTAAGACCGGCGGCGATGGCGCTATTGAAGGCCGGGATCTCGCCCTTCAGAAGCTCGGCAAAGGCAATGGCGGCCGAGTAGGCGCCGTCCGCACCGTCACCGACAAGAAGGAGGCGGGTGCCGCTTACCTGCACGGCATACTTGCCGGCGGCGGGGGTCACGTCGATACGGTCACCCGTCACATTGCCGACAAGGATCTCACGGCCACCCTCGGCCGTGCCGTTTGCCTCGGCGATGGGCAGGGTGATGCCGGTAGCCTCGGCGATCTTAGCCTGCAGATATTTGGCGATCACCGCACTGTCCGCATCCGGGACAATGGTGTACTCGGTGATCGGCGCATCGGCGATCGAAAGAACCGGCGCCGTAGTTACCGGCGGGGCCGTGGTGGTAGCGGCCGCCGTAGTGGTTGCGGCCGGCGTGGTTTCGCCGCCGTCACCGCCGCAGGAGGTGGCAAGCAGGCAAACCGAAAAGAGAAGCACGGCAAGAAGTGCCGCAAAAAGCCAGCGAGATTTCATAATAGTCTCCTTATAAAATTGAAGGGATTTTTCCCTCGGTTTCTCTCATTATAACAAAAAGAGAGCCGCCGCGCAACAATTTTTTTGAAAAATTCAGCCCCTTTCGCTTTTTTTGGTAGGATGCGAAAAAAATTGCCGCTTTTTTTGTCTACTCTTGACTTTATCCCTTCTTATATTGTATAATGTTCTTATTATGGCTTGGCTCAAAAAGAAATAACCCGCCGCCGCCTGGCAAGGCAAGGGGCGGGAGGAGGTCTTTATGTATCAAAAGGTACCGACAAACGTCAATTTTGTGGAAAGAGAGCGCGAGGTCCTTGCCTTCTGGCAGGAGAACGGCATCTTCCAAAAAAGCATCGACGGGCGCAAGGGTGGGGAGACCTACACCTTCTATGACGGCCCGCCGACGGCTAACGGCAAGCCCCACATCGGGCACGTTCTGACCCGCGTGATCAAGGATATGATCCCGCGTTACCGCGCCATGAAGGGCGCACACATCCTCCGTAAGGCGGGGTGGGATACCCACGGCCTGCCGGTAGAGCTGGAGGTGGAAAAGAAGCTGGGGCTCGACGGCAAGGAGCAGATCGAGCAGTACGGCATTGCCCCCTTTATCGACGAGTGCAAGAAGAGCGTCTGGAACTACAAGGGGATGTGGGAGGAATTTTCGGGCATTGTCGGCTTCTGGGCCGATATGGACGACCCCTACGTCACCTATCATGACGACTATATCGAATCCGAGTGGTGGGCACTGAAGAAGATCTTTGAGCGCGGCCTTCTTTACAAGGGCTTCAAGTGTGTGCCCTACTGCCCGCGCTGCGGCACCCCGCTTTCCTCGCATGAGGTGGCGCAGGGCTATAAGACGGTCAAGGAGCGCTCGGCCGTCGTCCGCTTCCGCGCGGCCGATGAGGATGCCTACTTCTTAGCCTGGACGACCACGCCCTGGACCCTGCCCTCCAACACCGCACTGTGCGTGAACGCCGCCGAGGACTACTGCCGCGTGAAGGCGGCCGACGGTAACGTCTACTATATGGCCAAGCCGCTTCTCGACTCTGTGCTTGGCGGTCTTGCCAAGGACGGCGCCCCCGCCTACGAGATCCTTGAGGTGATGAAGGGTGAGGCGCTTTGCGGCCGCAGCTATCTGCCGCTTTACGACTGCGCGCAGAGCACCGCCGCCGCCCAGGGCAAGCGTGCCCACTTCATCCTTTCCGACAGCTACGTTTCGATGTCGGACGGTACCGGTATCGTCCACATCGCCCCCGCCTTCGGTGACGATGACGCCCGTGTCGGGCGTGTTTACGACCTGCCCTTTATCCAGAAGGTAGACGCGCGCGGCCATATGACCGAGGACGCCCCCGCCGCAGGGCTGTTTGTCAAGGATGCCGACCCCGTGATCCTTTCCGAGCTTGACGGGCGCGGTCTTCTCTTCTCGGCCCCGAAGTTTGAGCATGAGTATCCCTTCTGCTGGCGCTGTAACACCCCCCTGATCTACTACGCGCAGGACACCTGGTTCATCCGTATGAGCGAGGTGCGCGAGGATCTGATCCGCAACAATAAAACCGTCAACTGGATCCCCGAAAACATCGGCGAGGGCCGCTTTGGCGACTGGCTGAAGAACGTGCAGGACTGGGGTCTTTCGCGTAACCGCTATTGGGGCACCCCGCTTAATATCTGGACCTGTGACTGCGGCGAAAAGCTGGCGATCGGCTCGCGCGAGGAGCTGCGCCGCCTGGCCAAGAACTGCCCCGAGGTGATCGAGCTGCACCGCCCCTATATCGACGAGGTGGTGATCCCCTGTGCGAAGTGCGGGCGCGACATGCACCGCGTTTCCGAGGTCATCGACTGCTGGTTTGACTCGGGCGCCATGCCCTTTGCCCAGTGGCACTACCCCTTCGAGAATCAGGATATCTTTGAGAACAACTTCCCTGCAGACTTTATCAGTGAGGCCATCGACCAGACCCGTGGGTGGTTCTATTCGCTGATGGCCATCTCTACCCTGATCTTCAACAAGGCCCCCTATAAGAACGTGATCGTGCTTGGGCACGTGCTTGATAAGGATGGGCAGAAGATGTCGAAATCCAAGGGCAACGCCGCCGACCCGATGGAGGAGCTTTCCAAGTACGGTGCCGACGCCATCCGCTGGTATTTCTACTCCAACAGTGCCCCGTGGCTGCCCAACAAGTACCACGAGGGGGCGGTGCTGGAGGGGCGCAACAAGCTGATGGGCACCCTGTGGAACACCTACGCCTTCTTTGTGCTGTACGCCAACATCGACGGCTTTGATGCCACCAAGTATACGCTTGACCCCGCCACCCTGACCCCGATGGACAAGTGGATCCTTTCCCGCCTGAATACCACGGTGGGTGAGGTCGACCGCCGCCTTGGCAATTACGAGATCCCCGAGACCGCCCGTGCCCTGCAGGATCTTGTCAACGACCTTTCCAACTGGTACGTCCGCCGCTCGCGCGAGCGCTTCTGGGCGAAGGGGATGGAGGCCGACAAGGTGGCCGCCTATATGACCCTGCACACCTGCCTTGTGACCATCGCCAAGATCACGGCACCCATGCTGCCCTTCCTCTCTGAGGACATTTACCGCAACCTGGTTGCCACGCAGGATAAAGCCGCACCCGAAAGCGTGCATCTGTGCGACTTCCCCGAGGTTGTGACCGCGCTTGTGGACGAGAAGCTGGAAAAGGATATGGACGAGGTGCTTTCGGTCGTCACGCTTGGGCGTGCCGCACGTGCCGCCGCCACCGTCAAGAACCGCCAGCCGCTTGCCAAGATGTTTGTCAAGGCCAAGGAGGTGCTTGACGAGACCTACCTGGATATCATCCGGGATGAGCTGAACGTCAAGGATGTGATCTTCACCGATTCGGTACGCGATTTCACCACCTACACCTTCCGTCCTCAGCTTCGCACCGTGGGGCCGAAGTACGGTAAGCAGCTTGGCTTTATCCGCACCGCCCTTGCCGCCCTTGACGGCAACGATGCGTATGATGAGCTGAAGGAAAAGGGCGCCCTTTCGCTGACCGCGCCCGACGGCACGGCCATCTCGCTTGCCGAGGAGGATCTCCTCATTGAAATGGTCAAGTGCGAGGGCTTTGAGTCGGCCTCCGACCGTGGCGTGACGGTGGTGCTTGACATCCGCCTTTCCGACGCGCTGATCGAGGAAGGGTACGTCCGTGAGCTCATCAGCAAGATCCAGACCATGCGTAAGGACAGCGGCTTTGAGGTCACCGACCATATCACCGTCCTTGCAAACGGCAGTGAGGCCGTCCTTGCCATTATGCAGAAGAACGCCGACGAGATCGGCGCCGCCACCCTGACCGACACCTTCCTCTACACCGCCGATATTTCGGGCGGGCGCGAGTGGAAGATCGGCGATGAAGGCGTGACGCTTGCCGTCCGCCGCCTGTAAGAAAGGAGTTCCCAAATGAACGAAAAGATCCTTGCCAGAGTTGGCACCCTGACGGTTACCGAGGCCGACCTTGCCGCTATGATGCAGGCCCTTGGCCCGCGCGGCGAGCAGTATAACACCCCCGAGGGGCGCCGCGCCCTCACCGAGGAGCTGGTTGCCCAAAAGCTTTTCCTCCTCGATGCCCAGAAGAACCTCCTCGAGGCCGAAAAGGCCTTCCAGGAGCAGCTGAAGCGTGCCAAGGAGCAGCTTCTGACCGAGTATGCCATCCGTAAGACGATCGAGCGTGCCGACGTGAAGGAGGAGGAGATCCAGGCCTTCTACAACGAGAACCTCGATAAGTTCACCCAGGGTGAGACGGTCAACGCCTCGCACATCCTCGTAGAGACCGAGGAGGAGGCTGCGAAGATCGCCGCCGACATCAAGGCCGGCACCCTCACCTTTGAGGAGGCCGCCGCGAAGTATTCCTCCTGCCCCTCCAAGGATGCAGGCGGTAACCTTGGCGAATTTGGCCGTGGGCAGATGGTGCCCGAGTTCGAGGAGGCCGCCTTCGCGCTGGAGGTCGGCGTGGTCTCGGAGCCCGTCAAGACCCAGTTCGGCTTCCACATCATCCGCACCAATGCAAAGGGCGAGGCAAAGCCCATTTCCTATAACGAAGCAAGGGAGTCGATCCAGCGTAAGCTCTTGGCCGATAAGCAGCAGGCCGCCTACCGCAGCCGCGTCAATCAGCTGAAGATCATGTTCCCGGTGGATATGCTTTGATCCTATGATCATCGGACAGTTCTGCGACGTGTTCCCGCCCGAGCTTGACGGCGTCGGAACGGTTGTAAAAAACTACGCCCGTTACCTGTGTGAGGGGGGCGACCTTGCCTATTTCATTGCCCCCCGCCAGGAGGATCCGGTCGGGGAGCGCCCCTTTCCGCTTCTCCTTTTCCGCGGCTTCCGTCTGCCGGGCGAGCCTTACCGTGTCGGTATGCCCTCGCTTGACCTTGATTTTCGCAGGACGGTAAACGGCATGCAGTTTGACGTTGTGCATGCGCACTCTCCCTTTGGGGCAGGGCACGCGGCGCGTCGGGTGGCGCGGCGGCAGGGTATTCCGCTGGTGGCCACCTTCCACTCCAAGTACTACGACGATTTCCTGGCCAAGACCCACTCCGAGGCGCTGGCAAGGCTTGCCACCCGCTATGTGGTCAGCTTTTATAACACCTGCGACGAGGTGTGGGCGGTCAATGACGCCACGGCCGAGGTGCTTCGCTCCTACGGCTACGGCGGCCGCATGCGGGTCATGCCCAACGGCACGGATCCGTGGGTGCCCGCCGGCACGGCCGACGAGGTCATCGCGCGGTGCTTCCCGCAGGGTGAGGGTCCGCTCTTTATGTTCTGCGGTCAGCACCACTGGAAAAAGAACATAAAAACCGTCCTTGAGGCGGTGGCACTGTACGCCAAAAGCGCCCCGTGTCGGCTTTTGATGGTCGGCCAGGGGCCGGACCGCGATGCCATCGTGCAAAAGGCCGAGGAGCTTGGCATCTCGTCCTTCACGCATTTTTACGGTCACACGCCAAACCGCGAGGAGCTGATGCAGCTCTATGCGGCGGCCGACCTTTTCCTGTTCCCCTCACTCTATGACAACGCCCCGATGGTCGTGCGGGAGGCCGCCGCCGCGGGGACGCCGTCGGTCCTTGTGCGCGGCTCGTGTGCCGCCGAGGGCACGGAGGATGGCGTGAACGCCTTCCACTGTGAGGACTCGCCCGAGTCGCTCGCGAAAGCGATGCGCACGGCCCTGCCCCACGCCCGTGACGTCGGAGAGCGTGCCCGCACCGACATCCCGATGCCCTGGCCGGGTGTCGTGTCCCGCGCCCGCGCCCGCTACCTTGAGCTGATCGAGGAAAAGAAATCCGCAAAAAA
>JAGBZZ010000011.1 GCA_017652965.1 Clostridia bacterium
CCTCGGATTTCGGCTTCCGTTATTTTTCCGCGGGCGGCTCCAATAATCCCGCCGGCCCGGGTACTCCCGGCAGCGGCAGCAATTCCGGCTCGCTTGGCCAGATCGACAACGGCGTGCTGGAGGATGTTTCTCCCGAAACCATGAATGTTCCCGAGAACATGAAGCTCCTTGAGGACGGCAACGCCAAGGAGGCAAACAACGCAAAGAACGAAACGGCCACGGTGGTTCTCTACACCCTTGACGGCGACGTGGTGAGCTGGAAAACCGAAAACGATCTCATTTACGTCATTACCGAGGGCAATAACCGATTGGTCGTCATCAACTCCGGAACCATGGCGCCCGTCTGTAACGTTCCCCTTGCGGGCGTTCCCGCGGAGATCAATATAGAGGGCGACAAGATCTATATTTCCTTGCCGGATCTGTGTCGGATCGACGCCTTCTCCAAGTCCGACTATACCAAGCTGCCCTCGATCTACCTTGATCATGAGGTCGCGTCCTTCTGCTTTGACGGCGATTACCTCTACTATACGGAGTATGATCAGCACTGTAAGGTATTCAAGAAGAACCTTTCCACGGGCGAGCTGAAGACGGTGCAGATCGGTAATTCGTCCAGCTTCTATTACCCAAAGGTTTACCTGAATAAGGAAGACAGGATCTTGTATATCGGAGAGTCGAAGAGCTCGGGAAGCGCATTGTATTACTTCGATGCGGACACGTTAGTCTTGAAAAGCATGTTCAAGAAGGATGATTACGGTATCACCAATCACACCCGTGAGATATTCCACGTGGGCGACGAAATTTTCTGGGGCAACTACCGTTTCTCGGATACCAACGCAAAGCAGCTGATCGGCAGATACGGAACTGCGAGTTACGGCAGTGTGACCTTTGCCTCGGATGAATTGGTAGCGACCTACGAGGGCATTTTCCTCACCGACACCTATGAATGTGTGGTCGATTACTTTGATGCAGGCTTCCGTTATGAGTACCTTCTCGTTTCCGAATCCTACAATATTTTCTTCAGACCGCGCTCCCTTGACAGGAATGTCATCATCGGCATTAACTTTTCATTGCAGAATGCATAAAAATCCCGACATAAAAAACCGCCCCCTCGCGAGGGGGCGGTTTATGTTTTCTGAATGCTTGTCACAAGGAACAGAATCTTTAAACGGTTGATCTTGCACCGGCAAGACGCCTACGGGGCAAGAATTTTTGCGTTCATAATCATTTCCTTTCGGGTTTTTTCTTTTCGCCAAAAGTATACCACATCCCATAAAAAAGGCAAGTGAAAGAGCCAAAAAAGAAAAAACTTGTGAAAAATCGTACAAAAACGGAACAAAAATTGCGCAAAATCGTTGCCTTTTCTATCTATATTGTGTTATAATAACATTTATAAAGTAATCTGTGGAAGAAAGGAGTGCCGCCTATGAAGGATCAGCTTGCCGAGGTTCGTGCCGAATGCACCTATATCGCGCTGTCGGTTTCGATCCTCTCGCTTTTGATGCAGGCCGTTTTTCTGATTGCGGGCTATTGGGACTACACCGTTCTGCTTGGCAATCTCTTCGGTGCCGCCGTGGCGATCGGCAATTTTCTTTGGCTTGCCGTGACCGTGACCCGCGCGATCGGTAAAGAAGAAAAGGAGGCCGCCGAGATCCTGCGTACCTCGCGCACCGTGCGCACCTTTTTGCAGTTCCTTCTCGCCGTGATCGGGGCACTGATCCCCGTATTCCACATTCTGGCTGTATTGCTCCCGCTTCTGTTCCCGCGTGTGGCGATTGCGCTGTATCCCATCGTATTGCGCCGCCGCGCGGCCTCCGCGGATTCCAAAAAGGAGGGTCAAGATGACTAAAAAAAGCCGATCCTTTATCGCGCTGGACGTGCTTCTCATCCTTGGCATGATCCTGCCGCTTGTCGCGGGCGTGGTCTTAAAGATCCTGACCTATCTGCCAAGCGATGAGATCACCATCACGGGCGCGCGCATCTTTTTCACCATCCCCCTGCCGCTTGGCGGCCTGCCGATCACCGAATCGCAGATCAACTCCGCCCTTGTGATGATCGCCATCCTCTCCCTTTGCTTCTACCTCACCCACGGCATCGCCGAAAAGCCGAACACCCGCCGCCAGCTGGTGGCCGAGTGGATGGTGGAAAAGGTAGACGCCCTTGTGCGGGATAACATGGGAGAGCGGTTTATGGGCTTTGCCCCCTTCATCATGACCGTGCTCGGTCTTTCCGCCTTCTCCAGCCTTCTCGCCCTTTTGGGTCTGTTCGCCCCCACCTCGGATCTCAATATCGTGGCGGGCTGGGCGATCCTTGTGTTCGTCTTGATCACCTATTACAAGTTAAAGGGCGGCCTTGGCCTCTATCTCAAGGGATTTCTTGAGCCGATCCCCGTCTTTACTCCCTTCAATATCGTGGGCGAGC
>JAGBZZ010000101.1 GCA_017652965.1 Clostridia bacterium
CCCATCAGCATGTAAAACTTGTCTTCATCCAGGGTGTTCTCCAGCATCATGTCATAGTACCAGTTGTCGTGCGAGAAGTCAAAATAGTTCTTCTGCGACTGATCCTTACAGTTGTAAAGCTCACCGAGGATGGCGGCACGCACCATGCCGTAGTTCTGGTGGATGATCATGTGCGGGGCATCCTCCGAGTCGACCGCGTTCAGCGCCTGGATGCCGGGCAGGATCGAGTTGGTGTTGGGGCCGTCCCAGCCGATCTCGGTATAGACGAGATTCTCGCCAAGCGTAAGGCCGAGCTTATCGCACGTGCGGTTGTGCCGCTCATAGGCGGCGGCATAGTCCCCACGCGAGAGCAGGGCCTCGTCATCCGGGCCGACAAGATAGGGGAGCGAGTTGGTCGCGCCCGCCGCCACGATCTCGCTGTTCACGAACTCGTTATACGCCACGCGCAGGGTGACGTCCGAAAAATCAGCGTCCTCCCATTTGTCGACAGTCGGGGCGGTCGTGCCGCCGTCACCGCTCGGCGCGGTCGTACCGGCGGGGGTGGTCACATCCCCCTCGCCGCCACAGGAGGCAAAAAGGGGCACAAGGAGGACGGCCAGAAGAAGGAAGGTCAGAATACGGGTGCTGGCTTTCATATCGTTTTCCTTTCACTCTTAAAATAAGGGCTCTCCCTACATGGTAGCACCCCGCCCCCAAAATGTCAATAGCCCTGCCGACATTTTTGTCCGCGCCCGCCGCGGCTTGTGGGCAAAATCCGCGCACGGGGGCGGGAAATTTGCAAAGGGTGTTGAAATACGGCGGGATCTATGCTACAATAGGTGGGATGAGCTTACGTTGCGGTATCGATCCGCAACCGAAAGGAAGGACCATGGAATACCGCATCGAACACGATTCAATGGGTGAGGTGCAGGTCCCTGCCGACCGTTACTACGGCGCACAGACCGCACGCAGCCTTTCCAATTTCAAGATCGGCAAGGACAAAATGCCCGAGGCCGTGATCTATGCCTTCGGCGCCCTGAAGCTGGCCGCCGCACGGGTCAATGCCCGCCGCTTCCCCACCCGTATGACCGAAAGAAAGCTTGCCGCTATCGAGGCGGCCGCGCGTGAGGTGATGGAGGGCAAGCTCTTTGACCATTTCCCGCTTGTCGTTTTCCAGACAGGAAGCGGCACGCAAAGCAACATGAACGCCAACGAGGTGATCGCAGGACGGGGCAACGAGCTGCTTGGCGAGCGGCTCCTCCACCCCAATGACGACGTGAATATGTCCCAGTCCTCCAACGACACCTTTCCGACAGCCATGCACGTCAGCGCGGTTGTGGAGTGCGAGCGCCACCTTCTGCCAGCGCTGGACGCCATGATCGCGGCGCTGGCCGCCAAGGAGGCCGAGCATCGCGGGGTCGTCAAATCCGGCCGTACCCATCTGCAGGATGCCACCCCCATCGCCTTTTCCCAGGAGATCAGCGGTTGGCGCGCCTCGCTGGAGCGGGATCGCGCCGCGATCCTCTCGGCATGCGATGCCCTGCGCGCCCTGGCCATCGGCGGTACCGCCGTCGGCACCGGGCTGAACGCCCCCTGCGGCTTTGGGGACGAGGTCGCGGCTGAGCTTTCGGCCATTCTCGGCACCCCCTTCACCTCTGCCGCCAACAAGTTCTCTGCCCTTACCTCGCTTGCCCCCTTTGTGACGGCGCACGCCGCCCTGAAGGCGCTGGCCGCCGACCTCTTCAAGATAGCCAACGATATCCGCTGGATGGCCAGCGGCCCGCGCCTTGGCCTTGGGGAGATCTCGATCCCCGAAAACGAGCCCGGCTCCTCCATCATGCCCGGCAAGGTGAACCCCACCCAGTGCGAGGCCTTGACGATGGTAGCCGTGCAGGTCATGGGGAACGATGCGGCCGTCACGCTTGCCGCCTCGCAGGGGAATTTTGAGCTGAACGTCTTTTTGCCGGTCACCATCCACAACTTCCTCACCTCGGTACGCCTGCTTGGCGATGCCCTGACCTCCTTCCGCGCGAATTGTGTGGAGGGCATTGTCGCCAATCGCGAAAAAATGGAAAGTAATCTTTACGGCTCGCTTATGACAGCCACGGCGCTTTCCCCCCATATCGGGTATGAGAACACCGCCACCCTTGTAAAGCTTGCCCACCGCGAGGGGCTGACCCTGCGCGAGGCATGCCTGCGCCTCGGTTATCTTTCGGGCGAGGAGTTTGACAAGCTCTACCGACCCGAGGAGATGATCTGACCTCGGTCGGGTCATTCATTATACAGTATCATTTTCAGGAAAGGGAAAAGACTATGAACGAAACCTCCACCACCCAGCGTGAGTCGCTTGGCTCTCGGCTTGGCTTTATCCTGCTGTCGGCAGGGTGCGCCATCGGCCTTGGCAACGTCTGGCGATTCCCCTACATCGTCGGCCAGTACGGCGGTGCCGCCTTTATCCTCTTGTACCTCGTATTTCTTGTGATCTTCGGCCTGCCGATCATGACCATGGAGTTCTCGGTTGGCCGTGCCAGCCGCCGCAGTATCGCCACCTCCTTCCGCGTGCTTGAGCCGCAGGGGACGAAATGGCATCACTTCGGTTGGTTCGGGATGGCGGGAAACTACCTTCTCATGATGTTCTACACCACCATCACGGGTTGGATGATCGCCTACTTCCTTAAGATGCTGCGCGGTGACTTTGCGGGGCTGGATTCGGCCGCCGTCTCGGCCGAGTTTGCAAGCTTCACGGGGAATGCGTGGCTCGTCGTCCTCTTTATGGCGATCGCCGTTATCCTCGGCTTCTTCGTTTGCTCGCTTGGGCTGAAGAACGGGGTCGAAAAGATCACCAAGGTGATGATGCTGGCGCTTCTTGCCATCATTCTGGCTCTGGCCGTGCGCACCTTCTTCCTGCCCGGGGCGGGCGAGGGTCTGCGTTACTACCTCGTGCCGGATTTCGGCAAAATGATCTATAACGATGCGGGCGATTTCATCTTTGGCGAGGTGCTGTTTGCCGCCATGGGACAGGCCTTCTTCACGCTTTCGATCGGCATTGGCTCGATGGCCATCTTCGGCAGCTATATCGGCCGTGACCGCACCCTGCTTGGGGAGGCCGTCTCGGTGGCCGCCCTTGACACCGCCGTTGCCTTTATCGCGGGGCTGATCGTTATCCCCTCCTGCTTTGCCTTTAACGTCAGCCAGACGGCAGGCCCGCCCCTGATCTTTGAGGCGCTGCCCCGTGTCTTTAACTCGATGGGCAACGTCGTGGGGCGCATCTCTGTCTACTTCTTCTTCCTCTTTATGTGCTTTGACGCCCTTTCCACTGTGTTAGCCGTATTTGAAAACCTCGTCTCCTTCTGGATGGATCTGCGCGGCTGGTCGCGCAAGAAGTCCTGCCTTATCAACTGCGCGGCCATGCTGGTTCGGTCCCTGCCCTGCGCCCTCGGCTTTAATCTGCTTTCCGGCGTTCACCCCTTCGGCGGCGG
>JAGBZZ010000102.1 GCA_017652965.1 Clostridia bacterium
ACCTCGATGGTGGGCTCGCTGGAGGACGGCGACCGTTTGGTCGTTTCCTCTCTCTTCTACGAGCCGAAGCAGTGCGACGTTCTGGTATTTCAGGACGTAGACAACCCGCACCACAAGAACGCGATCGTGAAGCGCGTGATCGCCGTCGGCGGACAAACGCTTTCCCTGCGTTATACCGAGAACGGTCATCTTGAGGTGACAGTGGATGGCGAGTTGCTTGATGAGAGCGAATACCGATACTATGACCCCACGAAATACGACCCGAACACCCACAAGGGCACGTTGACCTGCACAGTTCCCGACGGATATCTGTTCGTCATGGGCGATAACACCTACGTGTCGGACGACAGCCGCGGATCCTTTGGCTTTGTAGACGAGGATCACGTGATTGGCAAGGTGGTTTTCCGTCTGTGCGGCGCAAGCCTCACCTCCCTTTTTGATAAATTCGGCACCGTTCGTTAAATAAGGAGATACTATGCCATCTACCACGATCCAGTGGTTTCCCGGGCATATGGCAAAGACCAGACGTCTGATGCAGGAAAATCTGCCGAAGGTGGATATCCTGATCGAGGTGCTGGATGCGCGCATTCCCGAAAGCTCCCGAAACCCTGAAATTCACCGTATAGCCGCAGGCAAGCCGATCCTGACCCTATTGAACAAGGCAAACCTCGCCTCCCCCGAGGCAAACGAGGCATGGATCGCCGCCTTCAAAAAGCGGGGCGAGCATGCCGTTCTGACCGACTGTGTGGACGGCGACGGCATCCGCAAGATCCCTGACGCCATCCGTGAGATCCTTTCCGAAAAGCTGGAGCGCTACCGCGAAAAGGGCATGGAGGGGCGTCGTCTGCGCGCCATGATTGCAGGCGTGCCGAACGTGGGAAAATCCTCTCTGATCAACCGCATGTGCGGCTCGGGAAAGACCAAGGTGGAAAACCGCCCCGGCGTTACCCTTTCTAAACAGTGGGTATCCACGGAGCTGGGCATTGACTTAATGGACATGCCGGGCGTTCTGTGGCCGAAATTTGATGACCGCGTAACGGGCGAAAACCTTGCCTTTACGGGTGCCATCAAAGATAACATTCTCGACACCGAGGAGCTTGCAATGCTCCTTTCCAAAAGACTGGCGGACATTGCCCCCGACCTGCTTGCTAAACGCTACAAGCTGGAGACGGAGGACGTGACCTCCCTTGACGGGTATGACCTGCTTGCCTTGATCGGCCGTAAGCGCGGCATGCTGATCTCGGGCGGCGAGACCGATTTTCGCCGTGCCTCTGCCATGCTTCTGGACGAATTCCGCCACGCAACGATCGGAAGAATTACCCTGGAAATGCCGTAACACGGAAAGGACGTCTCCCATGCCGAATTACGAAATCGAGAAAAAATACATGGCAGAAGGCTATTCCCTTGTCTGCGGAGTGGACGAAGCCGGGCGCGGCCCGCTTTCCGGCTCCGTATACGCGGCCGCCTGCATTCTGCCGCTCGACTGTGAGATCCCCGGACTAAACGATTCCAAAAAGCTGACCGCCAAGAAGCGCGAGGCGCTTTTTGATCTAATCTGCGAAAAGGCGATTGCCTACGCCATTGCGTACGCGACCCCCGAGGAGATCGACGAAATGAACATTCTGAACGCGGACATGCTGGCCATGCACCGCGCCATCTCCATGCTTTCCCCTGCGGCAGACCTCGCCCTTGTGGACGGCAACATCGCACGGGATCTTCCC
>JAGBZZ010000103.1 GCA_017652965.1 Clostridia bacterium
CCCTCTCGGAGGATATAGCGCCCACCCGGGGCAACGCTCAGCTTTTCGACCGCATGACCGTAAAAGGGCGGCAGGATATTGGTAACCGACCGCGGGATTGTAAGGCTTTTGAGCTTGAGATCTCCCAAAAGGCCGGGATTGATCGTGGTCAGGTTATCGGGTAAGGTCAGATGGGCCAGGGTGGCGGGTGCCTCGTAGAAAAAGCCGCGCTCCAGGCGGGCGGCCTCCGTGATCACCAGCCTCGCAAGGCTGTGCATGGGCTCGTACATCGTGTGCACGATCTCGCGGCCTCTTACGTCCACTGTGCAAAGCTCACGCAGGCTGACGGCGGCCGCCTCCCCCAAGGGAAGCGAACGCTCGAGCGTTGTAAGGCCGCAACAGCCAAACAGTGCCCCCCGCTCGGCTACTGCCCCCCGCGGAAGGACTAACTCCTCCCTGGCCGGGTCGACACACAATGCCCCACGGCAGACCCGCTTGACGGTGGCGGGGATATCGGTATATGCGGCGGCCAGCAAAAGGCTGCCGTCGCGCTTTAAAAGGCAGTTGTCCTTGACGGTATATAGGCGGTGCGCAGGATCGACCGTGATGCTTTCCAGACTGTCGCAGCGATAAAAGGCCAGGGGGTCGATCTGTACGTTGGCGGGGACGTGTAGGGATTCGAGCCAGACGCAGCACGCAAAGGCGAAGGGGAGGAGACGGGTGATCTCGTCCGGCAGGCGAAGGTCACAAAGGTCAACGCCGTTCAGCCGGATCCCCTCCGCATAATACGTGGGGTTTGACTCGGGATCCTCAAAGGTGATGCGACAAAAGGCGGCAAGATCGCGGATGTGTAGCTCGCACAGCACCTCGCAGCCGGCAAAGGCCTTTTCTCCCACGTGGGCAAGGGTCGTGGGGAGGGAAAGCGTGAATAGCCCATCGCATCCCAAAAAGGCGCGATCCCCGATCTCGGTGAGCCCCTCGGGCAGGGTAAGATTATCAAGGTTCGTACAGCCCGAAAAGGCGTACGGCCCAATCACCTCAAGGTCCTTTGGCAGGGCGATGCGGCAAAGCTCGGTGCAGTCACAAAAGGCGGAGGAGGGCAGCTCCTTGATGGCGGTGGCGGAGAGGTCGACCGTTTCCAGGGCATCGCACCCCTTAAAGCAGGCGGGGGAAATGGCCGATACAAAGGCAGGTGCCGTGAACTCCTCGATCTCCTTGTTGATACAAGAGATCAGATGGATGCCGCCCCCCACCCTTTCGAACTTGAAGTCGCGGAAAAGGAGAAGCTCGTGCATCTCATCATCCGAAACATTGCGGGGGGAAAAACGCGTATGGCAGGTGCGGCAGATACCGCCACCGTCGTATTTGGCACCGCATTCGGGACAGAATTTCATGGAACGCCCCCTGTATAATGAAATGT
This sequence comes from Clostridia bacterium, assembly GCA_017652965.1. The sequence goes on from JAGBZZ010000103.1 coordinate 1,400, forward strand.
TTTGTTTACGGATTTGGCAAATATCCCGCAACATCGGGGGGTGCAACACAAAGAGAGGCATCGCCCGTCAGCATAAGGAGGTACAAAAGCAGGGCGAAAAGCCCGACGCCGGCGAGGATCAGGAAGGCGATCTTCAGGGCCGAAAGCGGGGCGCGCCCGGCAACCTTGCCGCTTTCACCGTTGACGATGAAGCTGTAGGTCTTGTTGCGGTAACGGTAGGAGGAGAGCCAGACGGGAAGCAGGATGTGCTTGAAGGCCACCTTGCGGTAATCGTGCCCGTAGGTCATCCCCCGGTAGGTGTCATAACCGCGCGCGGCCTTGATGGCATTTTCCATCTTTTCCTCGGCCAGGGGGCGGATGCGGTCAAAGCCCTCCTTAAGCCCAAGGGTATACCGCTCGGCCATAAAGCCGGCAAGATAGGCGGGATTATACACCTTCAGTACCTTTGTGCTGAAGGGCTCGACCTTTTTAAGAAGAGCGGCATCGGTATGGCGCGAGGCACAGCACGGGGTATCGTCAAGATACAGGCTGTGCGTCCCCGAGATCGGATACCAGTCGATCACCGTCTTGGTGCGCCGCTCGGTCTTACCGTTGACGCGCACGGTATAGGTGACGGTGCGGCGGCGGCCACCCTGGCCGGAATAGGTGGTAAACAGATCGGTGTCGTAGGTGAAATAGGGAAGATAGACCCCCTTCATGTCTGCATCGTGCGTGGCACGGCGGAAGGCGCGGGGGGCAAGATACCGCCGCTTGACCCAGCTTTTGAACATCTCGTTGGCACGCTCGTGCGTCAGCTTATGCGGCACCATGGTCTCGGGCCGCAGGATCGGCTTGGCAGGCTGAGGGTCGGTAACGTACTGGCTCCCGCAGAAGGGGCAGGATACGGTCATCTCGGTCGCATCCGAGACGGTCTCGGCCCCGCAGGAGGGGCATACCAGCACGCTTTCTCCCTCTTCCTCCCAGTTCGGCGCTTCGGCCGTGGCGGCCTCGGGATCATACAGATACTCCGGGGCTTCTACCTCGGCAGCCTCGATCGGTGCCTCTCTTTTGCAGTAGGGGCAAAGGAGATTTTCCCCGGCGGGGGAGTACACCATGCGGTTGCCGCAAGAGGAACAGGGGAAGGCGTGGCTTTTCGCCTCTTTCTTTTCGGTGCTGCTCTCATTTTCGGACACAGCTTTGATCTCTTCGCTCATCTTAGCCTCCTAAAAAGACAGCACGACTGTTCTTTTCAGCCGTGCCGCCACATAAAATGAAGTTGAAGGTCAGTTCTTGCCGATCTCTGCGCGGCAATGCTTGCAGATCTTTTTGCCGTTGTATTCCACAAGATCCTCGCCGCCACCGCAGAAGATGCAAAGCGGCAGATACTTAGAAAGAACGATGCGGCCGTCGTCTACAAAAATTTCAAAAGCGTCTCCGTCCTCGATCCCCATGCTGCGGCGCATCTCCATAGGAATCACTACACGACCAAGCTCATCGATCTTACGTACCATACCGGTTGATTTCATGCATACCTCCCGAGCCGCGAGGGCTCTACTTGCGTTGTTTTTTTCGTATGTATTGTAGCATGGATCTCGAATTTTGTCAAGATACATCTCTCTATTTGCAGATTTTTTTTGCATTACCGTTTTTTGTGTCGAAGGAGGGCACCGTGAAGCATCGCTTTTTTGTTTTTTGCCCCGTCCGCCGATGGATGCGGTGATCCCCGAGGGCATCCTTTCGGCCCTGCCGCCCGCCCTTTGCCGGGCACTGGAGGTGTGGTTTGAGTCGCATCCGCCCCCCTCTCCCCCACCGGCCGAGCTGCGCCTGCGGGCGGGGCGCTATGCCGCCCTGACGGTTTGCGGGCGCAACGTGCTTTTGCCCGTGCTTCTTTCTGGGGAGGAGCTGGAGGCTCTCCTTTTGCGCTTTTGCGGCGGCTCGCTGTATGCGTACAGGGCGCCGCTTTCGGAGGGGTATCTCGACCTTGGGGACGGGGTGCGCCTTGGCATTGCGGGGCGTGCAGTGATGGAGGGCGGCCGCCCCGTGGGGGTGAGTGACGTGACCTCGCTTGTCCTTCGCCTGCCGCACAGGGTCGAGGCGGCGGGGGCGGCGGCCGAGGCACTGCTTTGTCGCCTCGGTGGGCGGGGGCTTCTCATCTTTTCGCCACCCGGGGTCGGAAAAACCACCCTTTTGCGGGATCTTGCCGCGCGCCTTTCGGAGGGGGCCCGCGCCCGCCGCACCGTCTTGGTGGACAGCCGTGGCGAGCTTTCGGCAGGGGGATATGGGCGGGGCGCCCATCTGGATATTTTGCTGGGATACCCGAAGGCGACAGGCATCGAGCAGGCCGTGCGGACCCTCTCGCCCGAGGTGATCCTGCTCGATGAGATCGGCTCGCGGCGGGAGGCCGAGGCTATCCTTGGCGTATTGGGATGCGGTGTGCAGACAGTGGCCACCGCCCACGCCGCCACAGCCGAGGAGCTGGCCGGGCGTGCCGCCATCCGTCCGCTTTTGCAGGCAGGGGTCTTCGGGGCCTTGCTTGGGCTTAGCCGCACGGGGGCTGGGGTCACGGCCACCCCCTATCCCTGGCCGCCGGAGGCAGGGCTTTGACGGTGCGGCTTTTCGGGGCGGCGGCCATCCTTGCCGTCGGCATCCTTTTGGGGGCGCGGGGGAGTGCGGCCGCCACCGAGCACATCCGACAGCTGGAGGGGCTTTTGCTTCTTGTGCGGCACGTGCGGGAGCGCATCTCCTGCTTCCACACGCCCAAGGAGAGGATCTTTCTCACCTTCCGGCATGAGGCGCTTTCGCGGATCGGCTTTTTGCGCGAGCTTTGCCGTGGGGATATGACGGCCGCCCTTCAGGCCTGTCGGGATTCTTTATACCTCAGTGAGGAGGAGCTTGCGATCCTTTTTGAGTTCAGCGCGGGGCTTGGGCAGGGATATCTTGCCGAGGAGCTTTCAAGATGTGAGCTGGCCGCCGGCCGCCTGGAGGGGGCATTGGCGGCGGCGCGGGAGGGGCTGCCGCGTACCGCCGGGATCTATCGGACGGTCGCCGTAAGCGGGGCGCTGGCCGTGATATTGGTATTTCTTTAGAAGGCGGGGGATGCCCCGGGAAAAGAAGGAGGAAAAAGAGGATGGACGTCGGGCTGATCTTGAAGGTGGTGGGTGTCGGGATGATCGTCACCGTCTCCTGCCAGATCCTTTCCAAGGCGGGGCGGGATGAGCAGTCTATGCTGGTGTCGCTTTCGGGGATCGTTTTGGTGCTTCTGATGCTGATCGGGGAGATCGGGAGGCTGTATGAGGCCATACGGAGCGTATTCGGGTTTTGAGCCTTTGGGGCATTTGCGGGCTGACGCTTCTTGCGGCCTCTTTGCTGCTTTTCCTGCGCGAGGTCGGGGGCCGTCTTGTGCCGTTGGGGGTCATGGCGGCAGGGACGGTGCTTTTTACCTTCCTGCTTGGGCGTTACGCTACGCTTTTTTCCTTCCTGCGCGAGCTGCCGGGGGGCGAGACGGTCAGCGAGGCGGTGACGCTTTCCTTCCGCGTTTTGGGGCTTTCCTTTCTGACCGAGACCTCGGCCGGGATGTGCCGGGATCTTGGCGAGGGGGGGCTTGCCATCAGGCTGGAGTGGTGCGGCCGCGCCGAGATCCTTCTCGTATGTCTGCCGCTTTTGTCCCGCATGACAGAGGCCGCCCTTGCGCTTCTTGCGGGATGAGGATGCTTTTGGCGCTTATCCTCCTGTCGGCCGTCCTTCTTTTCGGTGCGATCCCCGCATCCGCCGCTACCCCCGAGGAGTATTGGGAGGAGCTTTCGGGCATCCTGCCCTCTCTTTCGGGGGATCTTTTGCCCGCCACCGATGCCGCATCGCTTGGCGAGGCGGTGGGGGTGCGCTATCTTTTTGAGGTGATAGCGGAGGGGGTCGGCAGCCGCACGGGTGAGCTTGTCGGTACACTTCTTCTGGTTGGCGGTATCACCCTTCTTTTTGCCCTTCTTTCGGCGCTCGGGCAGGGGCTTGGCGGCGGCACCGTGCGGGTGGCCGAGGCCATCCTTGGGGTGATGCTTATGCTGACGGTCTACGAGCGCACCGAGGGGTGCTTTGCCCGTGCCACCGCCTACCTTGCCGACCTTTCCACCCTTGCCGAGCTTGCCGCCCCCCTGATGAGCGGGCTCTACCTTGCGGGGGGCAATACGGCCACGGCGGCGGTGGGCGGCGGGGCGATGGCCGCCACGACGCTTGTGCTGGAGTATCTGATGGGGGCGGCCCTTATGCCGCTTTTGCGGATCATGCTGGGCTTTTTGCTCGTCTCGGCGATCGGGGAGATCCGCACCGAGGGGGTCAGCACCGCGCTTCGCAATCTCTACGTGACGGTGCTTGGCCTTTTCTCGGCACTGATCGCGGCCTCCCTGGCGCTTGGCAGTGTCCTTGGGGCGGCACAGGATAGTCTTACCCTGCGCTCGCTCCGTTTTGCGGTGGGGCAGATGCTTCCGGTAGTGGGCGGGACGGTCTCAAGCTCGCTTGGGGCGGCGATGGCCTCGCTTTCGCTGATCCGCGGGACGGCGGGCGTTGGGGTGGCGGCCACCGCGCTTTTGCCGCTTTTGCCCCTCGTGGCCGAGCTGGTCCTTGTGCGGCTTTCGCTTTCACTCCTTTCGGCCTTTGCCGCGGCGCTGGGGGCGGCGGCACCCGTCCGCCTTTTGCGTGCTTACCGTGCCCTTTTGGATCTTGTGCTGGCCGCCGTGGCTATGGCGGGGCTTTTGTTTATCTTCCTTGGGGCGATGCTGGCGCGCTGTGCGCCGGCGGTGGGGGTGTAGGATGCAGGAGTATCTGACGTCGCTTCTCGCGGTTTCGGCCGTGACGGCGGTGCTTTCCCTTCTTTCGGGGGAGGGGGCCGCCAAAAAAGGGGTCACGCTGGCCCTCTCTCTTATCCTGCTTTCCACGGTGATCCTGCCCCTGCCCGGCCTTCTTTCGAAAATCCCTGACGAGTACGGTGCCCTCCTTGACCGCCTGGAGGGGGAGTATCCGGATGCCGAGGGCTACTGGCAGGCCGCCACGATGGCGGCGGTGGAGGAGGGGATCGCCCGCCACCTTTGCGAGCGGTACGGCCTGGCGGGTGACGCGCTTTCGGTCTCTGCCCACGGAGATATCGTGGACGGGGTGGTGATCCTGCACCGCGTGGCCCTTTCGGTATCCGGGGGTGCGTGGGCGGCCGACCTGCCGGGCATCGTACGGTACGTGGAGGAAAATACGGGGGCGGAATGCGAGGTGATATACCGTGAAAATGACTGAGACTCTCTTAAAAAGCCTTCAGAATATGAAGGGGAAGTGGACGCTTCTTCTCCTTTTGCTTGGCGGCCTTTGCCTTTTGCTGCTTGGCGGGCAGGAGGCAGAGGAGGCACCCACCTTTGACAGTGAGGCCTACCGCACCGCCCTGACGGCCGAGGTCACCGCCCTGTGCCGCGAGGTCAGCGGGGTAGGGGAGACCAGTGTGCTTCTGACCCTGGAGGCGGGCGAGCGCCTTGTATACGCCGAGGACGGGGACGGCTACGTGACGGTGGGGGGCGAGGGACTGCTGGTCGAGCGGCGCCCGCCCCGCGTCCTTGGTGTGGCGGTGGTATGCACGGGCGGGGATGACCCCGCCGTGCGCGAGCGGCTGAGTGCCCTGCTTTCGGCCGCACTGGGGGTCGGCACCAATCGGGTGGAGATCACGGCAAAAAAATAGCAAGGATCGGTATACGGACGGTATCCCTTGCATATAGATGGTAGCACAGTACAAGAAAAATTTGGTGGAGGAACAGTCATGGCAAAAATCTCATTTAAGGCAAAGCTCTTTTCTAAGGCGGGAAAACGGAATCTGATCATTTTCTGCGCCGTCCTTCTCATCGGGGTTGCCGTTTATCTGAATTATCAGTGGTTCTACCTTGCGGAGGGTGACCTCGGCTACGGAGACAACAATATGACGGGTGGCGACACGGGCGAGGGGACGGTCAACGTTTCGACCTATTTCAGCGCGACCCAGCTTTCCCGCCAGGAGGCACGGGACGAGGCGCTGGAGGTGCTGCAAAGCGTGGTAGAGGGCGAGGATAGCTCGGATACCGCCAGGGCAGAGGCCATGGCCGAGATCAGCCGCATTGCCAAGGACATTGAGGATGAGGCTACCATCGAAAGCCTGGTTAAGGCCAAGGGCTTTGAAAACTGCGTGGCCGTCATCAGCGGGGATAAGGTCAACGTGGTGGTCTCCTCGCAGGAGGAGCTGGTATCCGCCGAGGTCGCCAGGATCAACGAGATCGTGTACGAGACGACCGGCATCCTGCCGACTACCGTGAAGATCATCAAAAAGTAAAGCCGAAGAGGTGCCGCATTCCGACGTGGGGTGCGGCTCTTCTTTCTCTTTTTTTGTGGGGGGAATTGACATTTTGCGCGAGTTGTGTTATAATTCACCATATCATAATACTGTACTATATTTATTTGGAGGATATACCATGAAACTGAAAGCAGGTATCGTCGGTGCGACCGGTATGGTCGGTCAGCGCTTTGTCACGCTTCTTGCCAACCACCCCTATTTTGAGATCTCGGCCCTCATTGCCAGCGGCCGCAGTGCAGGCAAGACCTACGAGGAGGCCGTCGGTGACCGTTGGAAGCTGGAGGCCCCGATGCCCGAGTGCGTGAAGAAGATGGTCGTTCTGGATTCCGAGGACACCGCCGCCATTGCCGATGCCGCCGATTTCGTGTTCTGCGCTGTCAATATGCCGAAGGCCGAGGTCGTCGCGCTTGAGGAGCGCCTCGCCCGTGCCGAGCTGCCGGTCGTGTCGAACAACTCGGCCAACCGCTGGACGCCCGACGTCCCGATGATCATTCCCGAGGTCAATGCCGATCACCTTGCCGTTATTGCGGCACAGCGTGCCCGCCTTGGCACCACGCGCGGGTTTATCGCCGTAAAGCCCAACTGCTCGATCCAGAGCTACGTGCCCGCCCTTACCCCCCTGCTTCCCTGGAAGCCCACCCGTGTGGTCGCCACCACCTACCAGGCCATCAGCGGCGCAGGCAAGACCTTCCGTGAGTGGCCCGAGATGGTCGGCAACGTCATCCCCTTCATCGGCGGTGAGGAAGAGAAGAGCGAGCAGGAGCCGCTTCGCATCTGGGGTCACATCGAAAACGGCGCCATCGTGAAGGCCGCCGCCCCCGTGATCACCACCCAGTGCATCCGTGTCCCTGTCATTGACGGTCACATGGCCGCCGTGTTTGTAGAGTTTGAGAAGAAGCCTGCCAAGGAAGAGATCCTTGAGGCCTGGCGCAGCTTCCGCGGCCGCCCGCAGGAGCTTGGGCTTCCGTCCGCACCCGCGCAGTTCCTCACCTACTTTGAGGAGGAGAACCGCCCGCAGACCGCGCTTGACCGCGACATCTACGGCGGTATGGGCGTTGCCCTTGGCCGCCTGCGCGAGGACTTTATGTTTGACTACAAGTTTGTCGGCCTTTCGCACAACACCCTGCGCGGCGCGGCCGGCGGCGCGCTTCTGAACGCCGAGCTTCTTTACCGCGAGGGCTACATCACCGCAAAATAAATCCTGCTTGAAATAAGGAGATGGCTTATGGCACGCGAGATCATTGACTTTCATACCCATCCGTGGCTTCGCCCCCAGGATAACATCTGCTACTTCCGCGATGAGATGTCGGGCGATCCTGCGGCGCTTTTCCGCTATGACCTTGAGCGGTGCGGCATCACCCGTGCGGCGGGTGCGCCTATCCGCCGCGGCTCAAAAACGCCGGAGGAATTTGTGGCCGACACCGTCCTTGCCAACGACGATGCCCTGAAGCTTGCCGAGGCGCTGGGGGATTTCTACATCCCCGGTATGACCGTCCACCCGGCCGACGTCCGCCTTTCCTGCGAGGAGATCGAGCGGATGCACAAGGCGGGTGTCAAGCTGATCGGCGAGCTGGTGCCCTATTGCTACGGCTGGGGTGCAGAGGGCTTCAACCACGAGGGGATGGACGAGATCCTGGATCTTGCCGAGCAGTACGGCATGGTCGTAAACTTCCATTCCATGGGTGCGCGTGCCGATGAATACGACATGGTCAAGCGTCATCCCGGCGTTACCTTTGTAGGGGCGCACCCCGGTGAGCTGGTTACCTACCGCCGCCATATCGAGTGGATGCAGGAGCTGCCGAACTATTATCTCGATCTTTCCGGCACCGGGCTTTTCCGCCATCGGATGCTGGCGCACGGCGTTAGCGTTCTGGGTGCTGAGCGCTTCCTTTTCGGAAGTGACTATTCGGTCTGCTCGCCCGGGATGAACGTTGGCGGTGTGGAGTATGAGGCGATCACCGAGGAGGAAAAGGATCTGATCTTCGCGGGGAATGCCAAGCGCCTGCTTTCTCTGTAAGAAAAAGGGGATGCCCACGGAAAATTTTCGGGCATCTCCTTTTTTTCTTTTTCCCGGGAAAGGGGTCGATTTCCCCGAAAAGCGGGGGCTTTTTCGCCGTTTTCCCATGTCTTTTCGGACTTTTTCAAAAAAAATAAAAAAATTATAAAAAACCTCTTGACAAATCATCAAGACTTTGCTATAATGGTGAAGCCGTCAGAGAGACGGAGTGCGGGAGCATGGGAGCATAGCTCAGCTGGGAGAGCATTTGCCTTACAAGCAAAGGGTCAAAGGTTCGAGCCCTATTGTTCCCACCACTTTCATAAAATGGCAACACGTGTGCGAAAAATGGCCTGGTAGCTCAGTTGGTTAGAGCGCTGCCCTGTCACGGCAGAGGTCGTGGGTTCGAGCCCCATCCGGGTCGCCAATTCGCCTCTGTAGCTCAGTTGGTAGAGCATGTGACTGAAAATCACAGTGTCGTTGGTTCAATTCCGACCGGAGGCACCAGCGACCACGCGTCGCTTATGCGGATTTAGCTCATTTGGTAGAGCGCCACCTTGCCAAGGTGGAGGTGGCGGGTTCGAGCCCCGTAATCCGCTCCAAAAAAAGTCGTATCATTTTGATACGACTTTTTTCTTTCCCTGGGGTATCACGCGGTATCCAATAGGTGTCATTTTGGCGGCGGATTTTTCCCGGGACTTGCTTTTTTCCTTCGGATATGCTATACTGACGGTATGAAAAAAAGGAGATTGCCCATATGAAGATCTTTGATATGCATATCCATACCTACGGGCCGGAGTTTGACCGCGAGGCCATGCTTTCCGAAATGGAAAAGGCAGGGGTATACGGGGGCTGTATCTTTTCGCCTCCCCCTTGCGAATTCAACAGCAAAAGGGGCATGCCCTTCCTGCCGCGGCTTGAGCGCATCCTCGCCATCACCGAGGGATATCCCGACCGCCTCTTTCCGGTCCTTTGGATCCATCCCGACGAGGAGGGCATCCTTGAGAACGTGAAGGTCGCCGCCGAGCGGGGGATCGCGGGCTTTAAGATCATTTGCAATGATTTTTATCCGTATGAGGATAAGTGCATGGCCCTCCTTACGGCGATCGCCTCTCTCGATAAGCCCGTCTTCTTCCACACCGGCATCCTTTACAGCGCGGTGGGGGAGACCCACTCCGAGTACAGCCGCCCCATACATTTTGAGCGGCTGGAGGAGATCCCCGGGCTCCGCTTCTCGATCGGGCATTGCGGCTGGCCGTGGATCGATGAGTGCCTGGCCCTCTACGGCCGGATGAGCTATCACCTGACGGCGGCAGGGAAGGATGCAAGACCCGCCGAGATGTTCCTTGACCTGACCCCGGGTGCCCCGATGGACCGCCGCGAGGAGATGCTCCGCAAGGTCTACCTCTTCGGGCAGAATACCACAAGCAACGTCCTCTTCGGCACCGACCAGGTCGCCGAGCGCTACACGGCCGACGGCCCGGGCCGCTGGCTGAAGGCCGACACACGGATCTATGACAGCCTCGGCATCCGCGCCGAGGTTCGTGAGAAGACCTATTGCGACAACCTGATGCGCTTCCTCGGGAAGCAGGAATACCGCGACAAGTTCGTCCTGCGGATCTGGGGTACGAACCCCTATAGCGCCGAGGTGGCCCCCATCTGCGAGAAGTGGTATAAAAAGCTTGGCTTCCCCTCCGAGTACGATGCCGAGTTCTACGCCGCCCTCAAGAAATATCACATCTCGGATGCCATCTCGATCTCGACCTACGATCTTTCCGAGAAGGATGGCCTTCGCAACCTCCTCTCCTTCCTCTATCTGTGCGAGGGGCTTGCCAAGCGGTATGAGGAGCGGGGCATCCCCGAGGAGGTCCTGCTTGCGACCCTTCACGACCTCGTCCTTTGGACCGATGCCTGGTCGGACGTCAAGGGGGAGCTGTACCTTGGGGAGCTTCCTTGGCTTGCCCAGACGATGCGGATGCGCCTTTTCCGCCTCGGGTCGCTTGAATTTATGGCCAACACCGCCAGTGCCGACTGTGAGGCCCTTGGCCTTAAGCGCGGTGACCCCATCGTGGAGGTGCATATCCCTGCGGGGGCTGACCTTTCCGAGGAGGCCGTCCGTGCCTCGCTCGAGGCGGCCGTTGCCTTCTTCCGGCAGTACGCCCCCGAGCATGCCTTCCGGCATTTCACCTGCCACTCCTGGCTGCTTGACCCCGCGCTGGATGCCCTCCTGCCGCCGACCTCCAATATCATCAGATTCCGCGATCTCTTCACGCCCACGGAGGCGGAGGAGAGCTACGCCGCCCTTCGCTACGTCTTCCGCTGGAATACGAACCGCCGCAACCTTAAAAATGCCGTTCCCTCCTCCTCGTTTGCCGAGCGGATGAAAAAGTACGTCCTTGGCGGCGGTGTCCTGCACGAGGCCGGCGGTGTGATTGGGATTGAGCCTTAATGTAAACAAAACTATATAAAAAGGAGATACCCTGCCAAGCGCAGAATATCTCCTTTTTTGTATAGCTGTGGCCGAGCCGCGGCGAGTCGAACTTTTGCGGCGTGCCGCAAAAGCGCTGTGGGCTTTAGCCCCATGCGGAATCTGGGTGAGCAAAGAGAAAACGCCACGGTGCGGCGTTTTCTCGAAGCGAAGTCCTCGCCACAAGGAGTTGAAGG
>JAGBZZ010000104.1 GCA_017652965.1 Clostridia bacterium
ATGAAATGATCTGGTCCTGCCTTTTGCACCTTGGCGCCAATATGTGGCAGGATAAGTACGCCCCCGTTGGAAAGAACCAACACCACGCCACCCCCTACTCCAACGTGTACTGGAGCGACGAGCTGCGCTTTGACCGCGACATCTTCCATAAGATCACAGAGAAGCTCCCCGGCCTTGGGATGAACATGGTGCTGATCGACGTTGGGGACGGCATCCGCTATGACAGCCATCCCGAGATCGGTGTCCGCGGTGCGCTGACCCCCGACGAGCTCCGTGACGAGGTGCGCCGCCTTCGTGCCCTTGGGCTTGAGCCTGTGCCGAAGCTGAACTTTGCCGCCTCGCACGATGCGTGGATGGGCGAATACGAGCGGATGCTTTCCACCGACATCTACCGCCGGGTGGTCGGCGACCTTATCCACGAGGTATGCGAGATCTTTGAGGGGCCGCGCTACTTCCACCTCGGGCTTGACGAGGAGGCCGCCAGCAATCAGGCCGCTTACGGCTACTCTGTCATTCGCGGCGAGGAGCTTTGGCTGCGCGACTTCTACCATATGGTGGATTGCTGCGAAAAAGAGAATGCCCGCCCGTGGATGTGGTCGGATCATCTCTACTACGCACCTAAGCTTTTTGAAAAGAAGATCCCGAAAACCGTGTTGCAATCGAACGGCCACTACTGGGCGCTTGCGGGCGAGAAGGGGGATGAGGGCGTAAACGGCTACCGCTACCGCGCCTTCTTTACCCTGGATAAGCTCGGCTTTGACCAGGTGCCGGTGGTCACGACCTGGTCGACCCGCGCCAACGCCTATCAGATCGTTGATCACCTGGCGAGAGAGAAGATGGGGAGCGTTTGCGGCTTTATGTCGGCAGCCTGGATGCTGACCTATCCCGTCAACTACTACGGCATCCTGGATGATGCCGCTTGCCTTGGGGACGCGCGCAATCATTTCGAAAAGGATTTCCCCTACTATAGCAAGCAGGAGGGGTAAGCCATGCGCATTCTTGCCAACGAGCTTGCCCTGCCGCTTCTCACCGAGGGGGAATGCCACGCAAGCCACTTTACGGTCACGCCGGAGGGCGAGGTCCTTTGCGTCTATTTTCTCGGTAGCCACGAGGGGCGCGGGGACGTGCGCATCTACGGCTCTCGCCGTACGCCGGGCGGTGTCTGGCAGGAGCGCGAGCCTCTCTCGGACGATGACGGTCTGCCCCATTGGAACCCCGTCCTTTTTGAGCGCCGCGACGGGACGACGATGCTTTTTTACAAGGTTGGCACCCCGATTGCCGAGTGGCGCACCCTGTGCCGCCTGTCGGAGGACGGCTGCCGCACCTTCTCTGCCCCGCGTGAGCTGGTGGCGGGGGACGTGAGCGGCGGGCGCGGGCCTGTACGCAATAAGCCCATCTATCTGAAAAATGGGGATATCCTTGCCCCCGCCTCTACCGAGCGGGGGGAATGGAAATGCTTCTTCGACCGTTCGCGCGCTGGGGGTATGACCTGGGAGAGGGGGGAGGACATTGCCCTGCCCGACTCCTATTTTGCCGACTATCCGAGCCGTGAGCTGCACGGCATCATCCAGCCGACCCTGTGGGAGGATGCCTGCGGCGTGCATGCCCTGCTTCGCTCCTCCGAGGGGCGCATCTTCCGTACCGATGCCGAGGACGGGTGGCACTTCTCTCCCCCGTATCCCACCGATATGCCGAACAACAACAGCGGCATCGACCTTGTCACTCTTCCCGACGGGCGGCTTGTGCTGGTCTGCAATCCGATAGAAAAGAACTGGGGGGCGCTCTCCCCGCTTTCGCTATATGTCTCCGAGGATGGTGGGAAGAGCTTTTCGCTTCTTTCGCATCTGGTAACCGGGGCGGGGCGGTACGATTATCCCGCCGCAAAGTGGGTAAACGGCCTTCTGCATATTACTTATACCTGGAACCGAAAAAGCATAGGCTACCTTTGCCTTGCGCTTTCATAAATCCACTGTCAAAAGGAGATACTACCATGTGTGTGATTGCCGGATATACGGGTAGCCGCCGCGCCGCCCCGATCCTGATTGAAATGCTGAAAAAGGTGGAATACTTTGACGGGGGGCTTGCCACCGGTATTGCCACGATCCATGAGGGCAAGCTGTATTCTGTTAAGATCGTCGGAAACGTGGATGACCTTGTCAGAACCACCGATGCCATGAACTTCCCCGGGACGTGCGGTATCATTCACACCCGCCCTGCCGGTGGGCGTGCCAGCCATGCGCACCCGTTTGTGGACGAGAGCGGCGAATTTGCCTTTTGCGAAAACGGCACCTATTATCAGGTGGCCGCGCCCGAATATAAGAAGGATGCCGAGGGCGTCCTGCGTGAGCTTTACGAAAACGGCGTGACCTTTACAAGTGCCATCGGCCGCCCCGGGGACACCTGGGATCAGTACCACGTCCTTCTGCCGAACGGCCAGACCATCCACAACGCCGAGACCTATGCCCAGGCGATCGGTTGGGCAGTGCGGGATATCCCCACCGAGCGGCTTGCCGATGCCATTGCCGAAAAAACGGCCGAGATGCAATCCCGCTTCCCCTCCGAGCTTGTGACCCTCTCGGTGCATGAGCGCTTGCCCGGCGTTATTACGGTCGGGCGGATCACTCGCTCGATGTCCTTTGCCACGATGGGGGGCGAGACCTATCTTTGCACGACCCCGATGGGCTTCCCCGACGAGGTGCAGAAATGGCCGATCACCTTCCTGCCGCCCGTCACGGTGTCGCAAGCAAGCCCGAAGGGGGTCACGGTCACTTCCCTGCCCATCAAGGGGGTAAGGGTCGAGCAGGGCGGCGCGCGCGAGGAGGCCATGATGCGTGCGCATCTTGAAAAGCTGCTTTCCGATAAGGAAAATCCCCGCTCGCTTTATGAAATGGAAAGCGGATCGCTGGGGCTTTGGCACGAGCCGATGATCGACTGTGATATCGTCAGCCCTGTGGGCGCGGTCAAGGAGACGGCCGCCGTGGCCTACCGCACACTGTGGAGCTTTTACCGCGAGGGGCGGCTTCGCTGGATACTGGGGCCGCATGGGCATCTTACGATGATGAAATTCTGGCTGGAATAAGGGACGCTGCATAGCAACGCATAACCGAAAAGGGAAAGGGGTTTTATGTATTTTACGTAGAATCCCTTTTCTGCTTCTTCGTAATTTAATTTGTTTTTAAGGTTGAAAGCCTACGGCTTTCTTCTATTTTTCCGTATTCCATTTGCATATAATCAAGTGGGGGCTCTTGCATCGCGTAGGAGGACCACCGCTCTCTGCCCTTCCGAAAATATAGTCGTTGCGCGTCGAGGCACAGCCTTCTCCTTCAACTCCTTATTTTCGTGACTCCTCGGACGAAAACAGTTCGCC
>JAGBZZ010000105.1 GCA_017652965.1 Clostridia bacterium
CGGCAGTCACGGCATGGAAAGAACGCATATCGACGGCCTTCGCAATACCACGGGCCTTTTGCTTTCGTATATTTTGGATTTGTAATTAAATTATATAAAGGAGCGATTTCTATGAAAAAATTGAACGTTGCCATTATCGGTCAGGGACGAAGCGGCCGCAATATCCACGGTCATTACTTCCTCTCGGACGCGAATGAGTACTACACCGTCAAGTACATCGTTGATGCCGATGCCGGCCGCCGTGCCGCCGCCGAGCGCGATTTTGAGGGTGTCAAGACCTTTGCCGACTATCACGAGTTATTTGCCTTTGACGACATCGACCTTGTTGTGAACGCGACGTATTCGGATCTCCATTATCCCATCACGCTGGATTGTCTCGAGCACGGGTATAACGTGCTGACCGAGAAGCCCTTCGGCCGCACCCGCTACGAGTGCGAGCATCAGATCCGCGTTGCCAAGGAAAAGGGGGTTGTGCTTGCCGTTTTCCAGCAGTCCTTCTTTGCCCCTTATTACACCCACGCCAAGGCGGTCGCCGAGAGCGGTCAGCTTGGTGACATCAAGCAGGTATCGGTTTGCTTCAATGCATTTTCGCGCCGTTGGGACTGGCAGACCCTGCAGAAGAAGTGCGCCGGCGGCCTTTACAACACCGGCCCGCACCCCGTAGGCCTTGCCCTCGGCTTCCTTGATTTCGATAAGGAGACCCGCCTTGCTTTCTCCCGCCTTGACCGAGGCCTGACCAGCGGTGACGGTGACGACTACGCCAAGCTGATCCTCACTGCTCCCGGCAAGCCGGTCGTGGACGTGGAGATCTCCTCGCTTGACGCCTACTCGCCCTTCACGCTGAAGATTCAGGGCTCGCGCGGCACGCTTCACACCACCATCAGCCAGTATAAGATGACCTGGATCGTGGACGGTGAGAACCCCGAGCGCCCTGTCATTGAAGGGTCGCTGCGCGATGAGAACGGTAATCCTGTCTATTGCAGAGAGGAGCTTATCAAGCATACCGAGGAGGGTAAGCACAACGGCTCTGCCTTCGACGTGGGTAAGCAGACCCTTTACCGTCAGCTGTACTACCGCATCACCGAGGGCACGCCTATGGCGGTCACGCCCGAGATGGCCACCGACGTGATCGGTGTGATCTCTGCCGCATATGAGGAAAACCGCCTTGACGTGAGGTTCTGAGGATAGCACTATGAAAAAGATCGTCATTCTCGGCTGTGAAAACTCGCACGCCGACAAGTTTCTCTCGTTTCTGACGACCGAGGAGCGCTTTGCCGACATTAAGGTGATCGGCGTTTACAGCGAGGAGCTTGAGGAGGCAGAAAAGCTGCGCGACAAGTACGGCGTTGACCTGCTCCCCTCCTACGATGCCGCCGTCGGGCAGGTGGACGGTGTGATCATCACCGCGCGTCACGGTGCCAAGCACTATGAGTACGCAAAGCCCTATATTGCAAGCGGTGTGCCGATGTTTATCGACAAGCCCATCACCGCCGATGTCGGCGAGGCCGTGCAGTTCATGCGCGAGTTGCGCGAGGCGGGTGTCCGTGTGACGGGTGGCTCCTCGCTCCGTATTGCCCCCGAGGTGCAGGCGGTAGCCGAGGAGGCACGTGCCGAGGTTGGCGGAAAGACGGTTGGCGGCGCGGTACGCGCCCCTCTTAATCCCGACCCCGCTTACGGTGGCTTCTGGTTCTATTCTCAGCATCTTGTGGAGATGGTCGGTGAGATCTTCGGCCGTTATCCCGGTTCCGTCCGTACCTTTATCAAGGGAAAGCAGACCGAGGTTCTGTTCCACTATGAGGATTATGATGTTTTGGGGCAGTTCTCCGAGAAGAGCTGGCAGTATTTTGTCTCGCGCTTTGCCGAAACAAAAACGACCGCCTGCGATGTGACCTCGCGCGGAACGGTCTGGTTCCCGATCGAGCTGGATCTGTTCGCCTCGCTCCTTGCGGGCGGTGAGCAACAGGTGAGCTACGAGGATTTTATAGCTCCCATCTTCGTCATTGATGCTATCATTCGTTCAATCGAAAGCGGTGAAGAAGAGGCCGTCAGAAGCTACGTGATCTGATCTTGCCCCTTTTTTAAGCTTAATGAGAGAAGAAGAGGTAGTGGATACGAAATATACTGAAATGGAAAAAATCATGAAAATTGCTATTATCGGTTGCCGTCACGCTCATATTTTTTCGCTGTATCAGGTGATTAAGGAAAGCGATCGCGTAGAGTTCGCGGGCGCATACGAGACGGACACAAACGCACGTGATGCGGCTGAAAA
>JAGBZZ010000106.1 GCA_017652965.1 Clostridia bacterium
CCCATGAAGCTTTGTGTTCTTGAAAATCTGTATGCGGGTCGGCCGTTTGCCGAGTCGCTTTCCCGTCTTGCCTCGCTTGGGGTGGAGGCCCTGGAGATCGGGGCGGGCGGCTATCCCGGCAAGGCCCATTGCGATCCTGCCGCCCTGCTTGCCGACAAGGCCGCGCTTGCTGACTTTAAGGCTACGGTGGCAGACCACGGCATGCCCATTGCGGCACTGGCCGCCCACGGCAACCCCGTGCATCCGGATGCCGACACCGCCGCGGCCTTTGACACCGATTTCAAAAATGCCGTCCTTCTGGCCGAGGAGCTGGGCGTGGATACCGTGGTGACCTTCTCGGGCTGCCCCGGCGACCATCCGGGTGCCAAATATCCGAACTGGGTCACCTGCCCGTGGCCCGAGGATTTTCTGAAGATCCTTGACTACCAGTGGAACGACGTGATCCTGCCCTACTGGCAGAAGACCGGCGAGTTCTGTGCCGCCCACGGGGTGCGCGTGGCCTTTGAGATGCATCCCGGCTTCTGCGTCTACAACACCGAAACCATGCTTCGCATCCGCCGCGAGATCGGCCCTGTCCTGGGTGCGAACTTTGACCCCTCGCACCTTGTATGGCAGGGGATGGACCCTGTCACCGCCATCCGTGCGCTCGGCGATGCCATCCACCACTTCCACGCCAAGGATACCCGTATCGATCCCGCCAACACCGCGGCAAACGGTGTCCTTGATTGCAAGCACTACGGGGACGAGCTGAACCGCTCCTGGGTCTTCCGCACGGTCGGCTACGGCCACGGCGAGGGCTACTGGCGTGACATCATCAGTGCCCTGCGCCTTGTGGGGTATGACCGTGTCATGTCCATTGAGCACGAGGACAGCCTCCTGTCGATCGACGAGGGGCTCGAAAAGGCGATCGCCTTCCTGCGCCCGCTGATCCTGAAAACGCCGAAGCCGGGCACGATGGCTTGGGCTTGATTTATCACTTTCGCACAATGGGACGGACTGCTTTTTGGCGTCCGTCCCTACTCTTTTTTGTCAGCCTTGCCAAAGGGCGTGCGGCGCTTTTGTCGCAAACGTAAAAAAGGAGAAAACGCGAAAGCTTTTGCTTGCAATTTATAATAAAATATGATAAAATATAAATCGGTGTATCACCCCCTTCGGTTTTTATAGAACCAGAAATATATTTTTTGAGGAGAATGCCCCATGAAAAAGCGTGTACTTTCCCTGCTGCTTATGCTGGTGATGGTGTTGACGGCTGTGCCGTTCTTCGCCTTCTCGGCATCGGCTGAGACTGTGGAGGAAGAGGAGGCTGTATTTGATTACAACTCCCTTTACGTCACAAACGGTCTCATTTACGGCCTTGATTTCTATTCCCTGAACGAGTTCTGGGGTGGGTCGGCAACGATGCCGGCTTCGCCTGCCGACTCCTTCACCGGGGAGAAGGTATCGGGTAACGGCTGGTCTGCCGACTATAAGAGCGCGATCTCGTCCTTCCAGACCGCCGTCAAGAACAAGATCGCCGAGTTCGCCTATAAGAAGACCGGCTCGATCTACATCGGCCAGTCTCTGCCCGGCTACGGCGCCAACTCCTGGAATGACAGCACCGGTGAATTCCAGAAGGGCTCGCTGGTCTTCGGTGACGGCTTTGTTACCATCCAGCATCCCCACAACAACTGCTACAATACCATTGCCGGCCTTCCCATCACCGGTCTTTTCACCGAGGAGGTCGTAATGGCGACCAACAGCGCCAAAGCCGACGGCCAGCTTATCACCTTCCGTGACGTGGCGATCGGCGTGAATACCACCGGCGGCAGCACCCTGAAGGTGACCGGTATCACCAAGTATGCCGGCAACGAGGCCTACACGGTCACCGACCCCACCGCCTTCCCGATCGCTTCGGCCACTCCCTTCACCATGACCCTGACCGACGACCGTACCCGCGATGAGGAGACCGCCAACGCCACCCACACCACCTCGCTGTGGATCAACGGTACCGCCGTATGGCAGGACGTTCTCACGAACGACCCGGCCACCAGCGCGACCGACAACAAGAACGTCAACACTCTCTTCGGCTACGGCAACACCCTGAACAGCAACATCTACGCTGTCCGTGTGTATGACCGCACCCTGACCGACGACGAGCGCACCCAGAACTACTTTGCCGACCTCTGCAAGTGGTACAAGCTGGATATGTCCCTCTATACCACCCTCACCGACACCTACCGTGCCACGGTGACCGAGCAGCTCCTGGAAAAGGCTGCTACCGAGAGCATCGTGCTCGGCGGTAACGATGCCGACAGGATCACCCTGCAGACCGCGCTGAACAACTTCTCCTCCGACGTTGTGTACGGTGAGCTGAACAAGCAGGATAACTCGGCCGCCGCACAGAGCTTCCGTACTCTTGCCCAGTCCCTGCTCGCCGATATCGGTGGCGTGCTTGGCCTGCCGGTTGCCCTGCGTGCCCCTGTGTACGCCGCCGCCCTGGCCCTCACCACCCCCACCAGGGCTGAGTTTGAGGCTGCCGTTGCCGAAGCTATCGACAAGGTCATTGAGGATAACTACGGCGATTACATCAACTCGACCGACCTTACCTACAAGGATCTGTACGTCAAGCAGGAAAACCTCGTCCTTTGGGCGGACTTCTTCGCCGCCAGAGCCACCGACGGTAACCTGTACATGGAGTACTCCTACTCGGATGCTCCCACCACGGCCGATGGCAGTCCTCTGCCCTCCGGCTACACCACGAACTGGGTTCTGCCGAAGTACAAGGACGGTAAGTCCAACAACGGTCTGAACCCCGACCGTATCTTCATCCCGCAGGAGTCGGGTGAGGCCGCGGCACGCGCCAAGTACATCTACCGCGGCGGTGACTTCTTCACCTTTGCCGACATTCCGGACGCCAAGTGGGGTCACACCAACATCCGTACCTGGGGTGACGGTCGCCTTATCTGCGGTCTGAACAACTCCCTCAATGTCAAGTCTCCCGGTGTGGATCAGGCCCAGGTCACCTACCAGTTCGTTTGCGGCTGGGAGAATAACGACACCGAGAAGTCCGAAAACATGAACGTCCAGCTGGACGGTGTCCGTGCCTACTTCGTGATGGACGCCGGCAACCAGGCGGGCTACTTCAACTTCGATAACTACAACTACTACGGCTACGGTGTTTCTACCGATACCTACAGCCTTTCCAACAACGCCCTGATGCAGACGAAGCCCGGCCTTTCTTCCCTGTACGTCGGTGATTCGCTTGACATCACCCTGACCCTGGATAAGCAGATTGGCGCCGACGAGGGGCACTACTTCATCCAGCAGTACAAGACCAATGCAGACGGCGCCATTGAGTACATCGAGAGCCCCGACGAGGTGGCCATCGCCCTGAACCTTTCCAAGTATGCCCGTCTCTACCGCTACCAGATCGACGGTGCCTGGTACTACCTGCGTGTGACCGGCTCTGGCTCCACCGCTACCTACGAGGCCCGCTACGCCGAGACGATGGCGCAGAAGCCGAAGTACATCGTGGATGCCGACGGCTACCGTGTAGAGTCTGTGCCGGTTACCGTGACCAACGGCGTGATGGCTATCGATTGGGCCAACGCCAAGTACGTGATGGACGGCGAGGAGAAGATGCTTGATGACGGCTCGCTTGCCAGCGCCGTGTACGGCCCCTGCTACCAGAACCCCTTCGAAGAGGTTGAGTTCGGCACGCCCGGCGCTGTCGGCCCGATCAACTACTACGGTACCTACGATATGGGTGTTTACGCCAACGGCGGCCAGTTCTACTACGTTTCCGGCCTCAGCTATCAGAAGTCTGATATCGGTTGGGTCGGTAACAGCGGTAACATGACCTTCTATGCCGTGCGTACCTACAACACCGTGCTGAGCGAGGCTGACATGCGTCAGAACCACTTCGCCGACCTTGCCGGCTTCTACGGCCTTGACCTTTCGCTGTATGCTCTGCTTTCGGATAGCGAGCGTCTTGCCCTGCACGACGACCTGCGCACCCTGGAGCTTGGCCTTGCCTATGAGGACGGTATTGCCGCCTACGAGGAAGCCATCGACAAGTACCTTTACAACTTCGATACCACCCTTGAGGGTGCCGAGCATTTCCTTGAGATCTGTCACAACTTCGGCCTTGATACCCGCGTGATGAAGGAGCTTTCTCCCGAGAGCCTTACCCGCATCTTTGCCGAGTTTGTCGATCTTGATCCCAACGCCGCCAACTATTCCCCCATCGTGCAGAAGGCTGTCTCCGAGGTGGTTGCCGCTGAGATCGATGCGCACTATGCCGCCGCCTACGGCCACAAGACCATCAGCTTTGAGGGATGGCAGCTGCATAAGGAAGGCGACTTTGGCCTGCGCGCCCTGTACACCACCGACCTTGCCCGTGTAAGAGACGTGGAAGAAAACGGCGGTGCAAAGGTTATGACCGGTGTCCTGGTTGCCAAGTATGATAAAAACGGTATTGCCTCCCTGGATGACGTTCGCGTTGCCGTGGATGCGGCGGGCGAGGTCACCGTGGGTGAGGGCGTTACCCTTGTGAAGGGCTACTGGAAGGGTGAGTATGACGCCGCCGCCGCAGACGGCGATACCCTGTATATCAAGAAGGATACGATGATCGACGTCAGCGGTCTGTCCGAGACCTCCGAGATCTCCGCGGTACTGAAGAACGAGAAGTACTTCTACCGTGGATTCACGGTGATCGTGGTGGGCGAGGGCGCTGATCAGATGGTCTCGGTCTTCTATGACGAGGCCACCGCCGACGGCAAGACGGGCGCACAGTCCATCTACTCGCTGTCCCGCGTTGCCAAGAAGCTGAAGATGTCCGAGGTCAACATCCAGAAGGCCATGAACATCTGCGACAGAGATTCCTACATTGCGGTCGAGGTTGGCAATCAGTCTATCGACAACTATCAGATCGTTATCTCTGCCGCCAGTGCAGAGACTGCCAAGATCCAGAGCGCCCTTTATAAGGCACTGGGCTTCAGACTGAACGAGGTGCGTGCCGCCGATGCCGCCGGTAAGTCCGGTTTCATCTACATCGGTAACTTCGACAACCTCTATGACGAAAACTGCTACGGTGTTTCGATCTTTGGTGGAAACATCTACATCTGGTACAACACCAATGCCGAGGCGTCCGATGCCTGTGCACTGTTCGTTGAATTCATCGAGCGGATGTACGAGGCCGGTGAGACGGCGGTGTTCCCGGAGAACGTCGAGTTTGTCCGCCGTCTGGCTGATTGACATCCGGCAATTCCCACGTTATAGCAAAACGCGGCAGGCCTCTGCCGCGTTTTTGCTTTTTTCACGGCGGCCTTGCATTTCCTTTTTGGCCATATTTTTCCCGAAAAAGAAAAAATGATATATATAATTAAAAGGAAAGAAAAAATGCAATGTCGATTTCCTTGAAATGCAATTGACAAGTGCCCAAGGAATTGCTATGATAGACTTGTAGAAATGTATGAAAAGGAGATCCTTATGAAAAAACGTTTCTTTAGTGCCCTGCTTGCGGTCCTGATGCTTATCACGGCCATGCCTGCGGTGCTTCCCGCCGTGGCAAGCGAAACCGGAACAGAGCTTACGGCGCCCGATTATGATGCCCTGTACGTAACGGATGGGCTTATTTACGCGCTTGATTTTTATTCTCTTAACGAGTATTGGGGCGGCACGGCAACCCTTCCGGTGCCTCCTGCCGATACCTTCCAAGGAGAGAAGGTGGCGGACGGCAAGCTTACCGCTGCCTATCAGACAGAGGTGAATGCCTACAAAAAGAGCCTTACCGATCTTTTCGCCGGCTTCGTGACCTATTCCAATAGCACGATCGCCACCGTCCAGCAGACGCCCAGCGTGGGCACGCAGTCCTACCACGATCAGACGGGTAACAACCAGCGCGCCTCCTTTACGCTTGGGCAGGGGTATATCACCCTGACGCATCCGCATGCGAACTGCTTTGTGCATATTTCCAGCTTCCCGCAGGAGGGGACCATTACCGAAGAGGCTGTGATCGCGGCCGGCTCGGCGGAAAGCACCAACCAGTTTATCACCCTGCGTGACCTGGCCGTCCGCCTGGATGCCAAAACCGAACTGTTTGCATTCAGCGGGTTCACTGCTTACAACGGCAGTGCGGCCTACGCCCTTGACTCTGCCTTTACCCTGAAGGCCACGGTCGACACCCCCCTGACCCTGACGATAACCGACCAGCGTGTGGTTGCCGACGGTGCGGCCACGCATACCGCCTCGATGTGGGTCAACGGTGCCCTCGCCATTGAGAATGCCCAAACGGTCGATTCCAATGCCGGTACTGCCAATACCATGTTCGGCTATCAGTGCAGCATGGCCAGCAAGGTTTACGCCTTCCGCTTCTATAACCGTACCCTCAGCGATGCCGAGCGCGCGCAGAACCACTTTGCCGACCTTGCCAAGTGGTTCCGCCTGGACGTCTCGCAGCTTTCGCTTGTTGACACCAAGACGGCGATCGACCTTTACGAGAAGTTTGCCGATATGAGCTTTGAGACCCCCCGTGATACGGTGGTGGCGACCTACGTGGAGAACATTGCCGATGCCATTTACGGCGGCCTTTACGAGGGTCTGACTGCCGGCACGCCCGAGTATGCGGCTACCGATGCCTTTGTACAGCGTGCCGCCGCCCACTCGCTTTCGGTTTCTCTGCTTGCCCAGCTGCCCGTTGAGGATCGCCTGGCAGTCTACGCTATGGTGGCCGAGTACGAGGGCAACGATCCTGCCGAGCTTCAGCTGGTGCTGGATCTTGCGATCGAGGCGCTGGTAGACGAGAAGTACGGTGAGTACATCGATAAGACGGTCTACGATTACCGTGACCTGTACGTCAAGCAGGAATACCTCGAAACGGCGATCGACTTCTTCGCCGCGACCCCGGAGGACGGCAACGTTTACGTCGGTGTCTCGTATGACAGCTGGGTGGACGAGTATAATGCCATCAAGTCCTCTTGGTCCTCGTCCGACAACATCTACGGCCGTGTCTTTGCCTCGCAGAACGAGGCCGTGACCTACGCCCGTGAGAACCGCCTGGAGACCGTCCGTCCCGACAACTGGAACGAGATGCTGGAGACCTACCTCTGGAAGGGGGATGCCGCCAACCTTCAGCCCCTGGATATCTCGGACCGTAACTATCCCCACACGAATATCAGAACCTATGGGGATGGGCGCCTTATCTGCACCCTCAACAACTCCTTGACCGTCAAGTATTCTAATGACGATACCGACGTGAGCTACCAGGTCGTTACCAAGGCCTCGGGCTCGCCCAACTGGCAGCTGCTTGGCTTCCGTGCCGGCTTTGGTTTTTCGGGTGATAAGATCGCCTTCACCAGCATGAACTACAACGCCTTCGGTGTGAATGCGACGACCGGTGCTGTGAACAACTCCACCCTTCATGCGGTCAGCATCCCCTATGAGAACCGTTATTATGCCGATGCCACCTATTCGACCGATCTGACGGTTGTGGCCGATAAGAAGCCGGGCACCGACCCCGGGCACTATTACCACTATGCCCTGAACGAATCCACCGGTAAGTATGAGTTTACCGAGGTCGCCACCGAAAAGGAAGCCAACTCCGGCCTTGTGACCTACTACGGCCGCTTTGATCTTTCGCTCTATTCCAACGGCCACTATGCGGGCGGTATGACCGATATGCCCTATACGGCCGGTGGCTCGCACTCGGTCGGTAACTCGGGTGCTAACGAGTTCTTTGCCGTGCGTGTCTATTCCTGCACGCTGACCGAGGCCGACATCATGCAGAACCACTTTGCCGACCTTGCCGGCTACTACGGCTTTAACCTGTCGCTTTACTACCGCCTTACCCCTGCCGAGCGCCTGCTTGTCCACGAGATGCTGCAGGATCTGCCGCTGGGTGCCTCGCGCGAGGCGTCCGAGGATGCCTACCTCGATGCCATCTCCTCGCTCTATTATGAGCTGGGCGGCGACACCCCCGAGTACGAAAGCTTCCGTGCGCTTGCCAGAGCCTATACCCTGGACGTTACCACCCTGCGCACGCTCTCGCCCCTGACGAGACAGCGCCTGTATGCCATGATGGCCGCCGACGGCCGCTACACCGCCGACAGTGTATGGTTCCCCGCACTCCTGCAGAGCCATCTTGAGGGGTACGTGGCACAGATGAAGGAGGAGTACTACGCAGAAAGCGTGGTGCACGCCTTGACCGAGCATCTTGGATACCAGCTGAAGAAGGGTGGCGATGCCCCCGGTATGCGTGCCCTGTTCTCCTTGGATAAGGATCAGATCGAGACCCTGCTTGCCGCATACGACGAGATCGACCTTACCCTTGGTATGATGATGCTTCCTGCGGACGACACCTCGCGTGTGACGGTTGCAGACGGGAAGGTCGTGCTTCCCGCTACGGCGATCGCCACTGTGACGGCCTATGAGAAGGGTGCCTACACCTCGGCCTGCTTTGAGTGGGACGGTGAGCCTGTCTACGCCTGCGAGTTCTTCCCTGAGGACGTGAAGACCAAGGTCAGCTACCTCGGCTATGCCGTCATTACCATCCCGGGTGAGGATCCGATCATCTTCCACATCGATCCCGCGACGAGTGCCGTGGCCTCCACCTTCTCGCTGTATGACCTGACCCGCTATGCCAAGACCAAGCTCAGCCTTGCGTATGAGAATATCCAGAAGGTCATGAACGAGCAGACCGGCCGTGATGACGTTGTTCTGTCTGTCGGTACCGGTAACATCGGTGAGTACGTGATCTACGCCGGCCAGAACACCGCCGACGTAGAGTATCTCCAGAATATGCTGAAGGATAAGGTTGGCATCACCCTGAAGGTGGTAACCGACTTTGAGCTTGCAAACTATGACCGTGTTATTTACCTCGGTAACTATGATACCGTGGTAGAGGATGAAGCACTTTACGGCCTTGCCCTGCGCGGTAAGAGCCTGCATCTTTGGAGCAAGGTCGATGCTAACACCAAGCTTAGCATCGATATCCTTGGTGAGTATCTTGCCTATGCCGAAAACGGCAATGGCAGTGCCCACATCGTCAGCGGGACGGATATTATCCGCCGTAACCGTGGCGAGTAACGGTGAAAAACCCGGGGAGGGGACTGTGTGCAGATGCACACAGTCCCCTCCTTTTTGCCGGGAAAAGCGTAGACGGTTTTCGGGCTTTCCTACTTGACGGGGGAGGGATTTTATGATATACTGCAGGTGGGAAAACGATTTCTCAAAAGGAGAGATTGCATGCATAGCGTAACAATTCGTGAGCTGGCCGCCGCTTGTGGCGTCAGCATCGGTACCGTCTCCAAGGCGCTTCACCGCAGTGAGCGCATATCCGAGGAGACAATAAAGAAAATAGAAGCCAAGGCGGCCGAGCTTGGGTACGTGGGCAACCATGCGGCACGTGCCCTGTCTGTCGGGCGGCGTACCGTGGCGGTGGTGCTTCCTGCGGCTGCGGAGGCAGAGCGGTATCGCATCGGCCTTGAGGAGGCCGCCCCCCTGGCCGAGGCTTATGGCCTTTCGCTTTGTGAGGTGATGGCCGAGGAGGCCGCAGGCTATGATGCGGTGCTGGCCCATGCGGCCATGCCCCTGCCGCGGCTGGGGGACACCCCGCTTGTAACCCTGGGCGGCCGCCATCCCACCCTCCGCCCGAGTGCCGAATGCCTGCCCGATTTTCGCGTGGGCGGGCGGCTTGCCGCCCAGTTTCTCGGCTTTGCCACGGGCGGCGGTGTACCCGCCATTGTCACGGCACGGCGCGGCACGTACGCAGAGGAGGAGGCCATCCGCGGCTTCCGTGAGCTTTCGGCCAAGCTGGGTACGACCGTGGCCGCCGTGGTGGAATGCGGGGACAGTGCCCGTACGGCAGGGGTAGAGATGCGCCGCCTTCTGACGGCGAACCCGCGCTTGCGCGGTCTGTTTTTAGCCTCGCCCCTGGTAGCCCCCGTGACGGCCGCCCTTGCCGAGGCACGAAAAAAGCTGACGGTGGTAGCCGCCGATTTCACCCGCCCGGCAGTGGAGGCACTGCGCACGGGTGGCGTGGCCGCGCTCCTGTATCCCGCGCCCGAGCGGCAGGCCGAGCTTGCCGTGCATGCCCTGGGGGCGCTTTTTGCCAAGGGGCAGGCGGCCGCCGTGCATCCCGTCCGCCAGGAGCTTGTTCTGCGCAGTAATTTGGAATCTTATTTAATATAACGGTAAAAAGATAAGGAGAAGAGCATGTCTATTGTATATCATGAGGAGCAACGGGCGTTTTACCTGCATACCCCGCACACCACCTACGTGCTGGGCGTTTATGACAAGGATCTCGTCCACGTATATTGGGGGCCTCGCCTCCCCGAGGAGCTCCCCCGCCCGTATGGGGTTGGCCACCTCTGCCAGATGAAGGGCTCGTCCATGAGCGTTTCCTCTGTCGGTACGCTGTGGCGCACCCTGGATAACATCCGCTCCGAGTATCCGACCTTCGGCGCAGGCGACCTGCGCGAGGCCGCCTTCCATGCCGAGTATGCCGACGGCGCCCGCATTACCGAGCTTGCGTACGTCGGGTACACCATCACCGCAGGTAAGCCCGGCATTCCGGGGCTTCCTGCCACCTTTGCCGCCGAGGACGAGGCCGATACCCTGACGGTGGAGCTTGCCGACGAAAAGGTCGGCCTGCACGTATTTCTGCGCTATACCGCCTTCCGCAACGTGGACGCCATCACGCGGAGCGTGTACGTCGAAAACCGCAGTGCGGAGGTCGTGAATATCCGCCGCATTGCCTCGGCCTCGGTCGACCTTGCCGACCGTAAGTTTGAGGCTGTGTCGCTTCGCGGTGGCTGGGCCAAGGAATGCACCGTCCAGCGTGTGCCGCTTGCCTTTGGCCACTTCTCGGTCGACTCCAAGCGCGGCCATTCCTCCTCCCACATGAGCCCCTTCCTCGCCCTTGTGACCCCCGAAACCACCGAGGCGGTCGGCGAGGTCTATGCCATGAGCTTTATCTACAGCGGCAACTATGCCGCCCTTGCCTCGCATGACGTTACCGATACCGTCCGCTTCCAGATGGGGCTTGGCTCGTTTGACTTCAACTGGCGCCTGGAGAGCGGTGAGCGCTTTGACGCGCCCGAAGCGGCCATGGTCTACTCGCATGACGGCCTTGGCGGCATGAGCCACGCCTTCCATGAGCTGTGGCGCCATCACCTTGTCCGCGGGAGGTACGCCCATACCGAGCGCCCGGTGCTTCTCAACAACTGGGAGGCGACCACCTTTACCTTTGACGAGGAAAAGATCCTTTCGATCGCCGAGGGCGCCCAGCGCCTGGGGGTGGATCTGATGGTGCTGGACGATGGCTGGTTCGGCACGCGGAACGATCCCTCCTCCTCGCTTGGTGACTGGTACGTCAACCGCGAAAAGCTCCCCTCGGGCATTGACGGCCTTTCGATGAAGATCGAAAAAATGGGGATGAGGTTCGGCCTTTGGTTTGAGCCCGAGATGATCTCCAAGAACTCGGATCTCTACCGCGCCCATCCCGATTGGTGCATCCACAACCCGGGGCGTGACCGCCTGGAGTGGCGCCAGCAGCTGACCCTTGACCTTTCCCGCCCCGAGGTATGCGATGCGGTGCTGGAGATGATGTTCAAGGTTTTGGACGGCTCGAAGATCTCCTACGTCAAGTGGGATATGAACCGCTCGATGTCCAATATCGGCTCGGCCGCCCTGCCGCCCGAGCGCCAGCAGGAGGTGCCCCACCGCTATATGCTGGGCCTTTACCGCATGATGGAGACCCTCTGTCAGCGTTACCCCAATATCCTGTGGGAGGGCTGCTCGTCGGGTGGCCAGCGCTTTGACGCGGGTATGCTTTACTATATGCCCCAGATCTGGACGAGTGACGATACCGACGCCATCGTCCGCCAAAGCATCCACTACGGCACCTCGCTCGTCTTCCCGCCTGAGACCCAGGGCTCGCACGTTTCTGCCTGCCCGAACCATACCACCAAGCGCACCGTCCCGATGAAGACGCGCTGTGACGTGGCCGTTTGCTGGCAGTTTGGCTTTGAGCTGGACCTGAACCGAGAAAGCGAGGCCGACCTTGCCACCTGCCGCGCCGCCATTGATACCCACAAGCGCATCCGCCACACCACCCAAAGGGGGCGTATGTACCGCCTGGCCTCTCCCTTTGAGGGCAACTATACCGCCTTCCAGTTTGTGGAGCAGGACGGCTCCCGCGTGGTGGCCTTTATCGGCAGTACCCTGGCCGAGCCCGCCTCGCCCTATACCGTCATCCGTTTCCGTGGGCTGGATCCCGAGGCCAGATACCGCGACGATATCGGCGATATCTACACAGGTAGCTTCCTTATGAACGTCGGCCTTTACGAGACCCCCGCCGAGGACTTTATGACCCGCATTGTGATCTTAGAGCGGGTATAAAATACGGCTATGCCTTGGCAAGTGCATCTTGCCAGGGCATTTTGATAGGAGGAAAATATGAACGACCGCGCATTTATGGAAAGGGCGATCGCACTTTCGGCCGCCGCCGTCGCCCATGGTAACGAGCCCTTTGGTGCCGTGCTGGTCAAGGATGGGGCGATCGTCTTTGAAAACGAAAATCAGATCTACACGGCAAACGATCCCACCTTCCATGCTGAGATGGGGCTGATCCGCCGTTTCGTCGCCGAAACCGGCATCACCGACCTTTCGGACTATACCCTCTATTCCAGCTGTGAGCCCTGCTTTATGTGCTGTGGCGCTATGGTGTGGACAAGGCTTGGCCGCCTGGTATATGCCGCCTCGGATATCGACCTTTGCGAGATCCTCGGGGTGGCGGGGGCCACCTGCGCCGAGACCGTCTTTGCCGCCACCGCCGCCCCCACCGCCGTCACCGCCGGGCTCCTGCGCGACGAAGCCCTTGCCGTCCTGTCTGCCTACTTCCAAACCCACGGTAAGGGATAAACGGGGCGGAAACCAGGTTACGAAGATGCAAAAAAGAGGTACTGTGTAAGAACACAATACCTCTTTCTCTTGTCGGTTATGCTCGGCGCCAGCTAATGCTCCGGCGTGCCGCGCACCGCAAGGTGCGCGTTTGATACGCGGCAGAGTGAGGCAGAAATCGGCGTTCTTCGCTCCGCAAGGCGTACAAAGGTACGTCGTGGAGCGAAAACGACGATAGAATAAGGAATATAAATATAAGGCAGAAAGCCGCAGGCTTTCAACCTTAAAATCAATCAAACTACGAAGATGTTAAAAAGGGATACATTGTCAAGAAACAATATATCCCTTTTCCTTATTCGGTTATGCCTTACTATGCCGTGTATCAGTCAAAGAATTTGTGGAAGATCGGCCAAGACTGCGCCGCATAGAAGCGGTGACCCTCGGGCCCTTCCACCCAGGCGTAGCCATCGGCCATGCCCAGCTCCTTATAGTACACGCCGGCCACGTCGATGCACTCGGCAACGCCGTCATGCGGGAAGATCTTGTCCTCCGCACCCGAAACGGCAACCAGCTTACGGGGGGCGATCAGACCGCACAGATCACCCATATCGAAGTCAATGGCGATGTTGGGGACGAAGTTGCAGGTGCAGTGGCTCATCGCACCGATAGAATCCTTGTAGGTGCAAAGCGCGCAGGAGGGCATGGAGACCTTGATGCGCTCTTCCAGTGCCGAGGCGTAGATGGTGGCAGTGCCGCCGCCCGAGTTACCCATACAGGCGATCTTATCGGCGTCCACGCAGGCAAAATGCTGGGGGATCAGGTCAATGGCGCGGCTGATATCAAACACACGCTCACCAACCGTGGTACGGCCAAACAGCAGGGCAGACATGGTAGGCACCTGGCAGCCGGGGCCCTTTTCGGTGCCGCCGCACTCGCCAAAGCAACGCTGCTCGATCGCCAGGGCGCAGTAGCCCTCCTTCACGATCTGCACGGCAAAGTCACGGTCGCCGCCCGAAATGGTAACCTCGTCACCCGGGTAGATCGGCTTACCCATCGAGATGTGGAAGCCCTTGGAGTGACCCTGCAGGCAGATGACCATCGGGATCTTGCCCTCTTTGCCCTTCGGCACCCACAGGTGGCAGGGGACAAAGTAGTTCTCCTCACTCTGGAAGAGGATACGGTAATCGGTGTAGGTCTCACAATCGGTCTCGGATTCCACCGTGAAGCAAGGGTCGGCGGCCGGGACGATCTTATCAAGCCCCACCAGCTTGGCAAGGTGGGCACGGGCGGCCTTCTGCCAATCGGCGATAGGCTGCTTGCCGTCCCAACGCATGGCGGGGGTCATGCCCTTGAGGATGGCGTGGTGAATGATCTGGGGATTTTTATTCATTTCCATGGAAATGCTCCTTTCGGTTAATCACTTCTGGGGTTGCTATATTAACTATACTCAAAAAAGGCGCTTTTGTCAAGGAAAAACGGGGAATTTTCCACAAAAAAGAAAGAAAAACACTACCCGCCGCGGCGGGTAGTGTTGGAAGATCCCAAAGGGGCTTATTTCGAGTTAAAGATACCGATCACGCGCTGCAGCTCGTTGTTCTTGGCCGTTACCTCAGAATCCCAGAAGGACGAGAAGACGTTGGTCTTGGATTCGACCGAGTTCTGGAGGATATCGTAAATGGTGGAGGCCGTGCCCGAGGTGTTGCCGGTGCCGGTCAGGTTGCGCGAGGCAAGGTTGTCAAAC
>JAGBZZ010000107.1 GCA_017652965.1 Clostridia bacterium
ATAGCGCTCCACACTCCGTGACAGTACGGCACATATTCTGCGACGTACCAACGAAAGGCGCAGGACAGCGCAGCCTTCCATTTCGGCGGTGTCCCTCGCGCCTGCCGCGGCCTGTCCGCGCATAGCGACGGGAGCGGTGAACCCCGCACCTCTACCATTTTGAGTTATCTCAAAACACATATATGATATTGTAGGGTCATTGTAGCATATATCCCCCCGCTTTGTAAAGAGAAAGTTTACATTTTCGCCATAAATTCCCCGGGTTTTCCTTGACCTTTTGAATATGAACCGCTATAATGAGGTCGTGGAAACACCACATTTTTAGGAGGTATTCCGATTATGTCTATCCGCGTTACAATCTGGAACGAATTCCGCCACGAGCAGAAGACCGAGTCCAAATGGTATCCCCTCATTCATTCCCACTATCCCGAAGGCATGCACAAGGCCATCGGCGAGCACCTGCTTGCCATGGATAACGATATCGACGTCGCCTATGCCACCCTCGACATGCCGGAGCACGGCCTGACCGACGAGGTGCTGGACAATACCGACGTTCTCGTCTGGTGGGGCCACATGGCCCATCAGGAGGTGGACGACGCCATCGTCGCCAAGGTCTGTGACCGCGTTCTGCGCGGCATGGGTCTCATCGTTCTCCATTCCGGCCATCATTCCAAGGTTTTCAAAAAGCTTATGGGCACCTCCGGCAATCTCTGCTGGCGTGAGGACAGCGAGCACTGCCGCGTCTTCAACGTTGCCCCCTACCATCCCATCACCGAGGGTATCGGCGATTCCTTCGTCATCGACGGCGAGGAGACCTACACCGAGTATTTTGACATCCCCAAGCCCGACGATCTCATCTTCATCAGCTGGTGGAAGGGCGGCGAGGTCTTCCGCTCCGGATGCACCTTCACCCGCGGCGCCGGCAAGATCTTCTACTTCCAGCCCGGCCACGAGACCTTCCCCACCTATCACAATCCCACCGTTCTGCGCGTGATCGACAACGCCGTGCACTGGGCAAAGCCCGCCCGCATGTTCGACGAGCTCAAGTGCCCCCACATCCGTCCCGCCGAGGAGGATATCCACCGCGCTCTCAACCCCGAGGACTTCGGCGGTGAAAAGCTGCCCGTCAACGAGCGTCACACCTGGACCTCCACCCGCGAGCCCTATTTCCCCGAAGAGAAATAAGGAGAACCGGACCGATGATCAGAAAATTCGATGCACAGCGCGTCGTCGCCAATGAAAACATGCGCGGCGGCAAGGGCTGTGTGCACATCACCCACCTCTACGAGAAGGATAACGACGAATTCTACGGCAAGGGCCGCCTTTTTGCAAAGATCACCCTGCAACCCGGCGAATCCATCGGCTACCACGTCCACGAGGGCGAGAGCGAGGGCTTCTACGTGGCCAGCGGCCGCGTGGCCTTCAATGACAACGGCACGCTTTGCGAAGCTACGGCCGGCGATCTGCTCTTTACCGGCGCAGGCGAGGGCCACAGCGTGGAAAACATCGGCGACGAGGTCGTCGATCTTATCGCGCTCATTCTTTACAAATAATTTCAAAAGAGGCCGAAGGCGCGGATATTTCCGCACCTTTTCGGTCTCTTTTGCTTATAAAACATACGGAGGAATATGCAAATGAACGAATTCACATTGCAGCACAAGGATCTTACCCTTGTCTACGATCCCGAGAATTTCAAGCTTTCCGTCCGTCTCGGCGATCTGGAACGCCACTGGATCGGCATGCCGCATCTGACCCTCGCCGCCGGCGGTGAGGTCTCCTTTGCGGGTACCTTTGCCGAGGCCGCCGAGTGGACCAACGGTCTGACGAAGGCCATCCGCGCCACCTACCGCGGCTTCCGTACGCCCGAGGGCGAGGCGCTCCCCATCTCCGCCGTCACCACGGTGGGCATCGATCTGGAGCGCGGTGATATCCGCTGCGAGATCCGCCTGGAGGACGAGCCCTGCGGCACCTTCTCCGAGCTTTTCTGGCCTCCGGCCTTCTCCTTTGACGACAACTCCGGCCGCGGCTTCACCATCCTGCCCGAAATGCAGGGTATGCTCATCCCCGCAAAGTACGGCGAGGAGATCATCCGCCCCGATCAGCACGTTCTCATGCGCCGCGGCACCATGCCCATCTACGGTCAGACCGCCAACGGTCTCGGTATTCTCTCTGTCTTCGAGACCTTCTACGACTGCTCCTACGGCGTGGATCATCCCGCCGGCGGTGACACCGTCATCACCCCCTCCTTCCGCCCCTCTCTGGGCTTTGTGGGCGACCGCCGTGCCATGATCTTCATTCTGCGGCCCGATTACACCTATTCCGAGATGGCCCAGGACTGGCGCGCCCTGCAGGACGAGCGCGGCGCCGTTGCCACCCTGAAGGAAAAGATCGCCCGCAACCCGAATATCGAGTACATGCTCGGCTGCGCCATCGTTCACGACGGCATCGCCGGTCACGTCAGCCCCGATTCTTACTATTACAACCGGCTGGAGCAGAACGACTGGTACCGCACCTTCGATTCCCTTGCGGATGCGCTGCGCGGTCTGAAGGCCAAGGGCCTTGACCACGTCTATCTCCACACAGACGGCTGGGGCAAGCAGGGCTATGATAACCTCCATCCCGATCCCTTCCCCCCGCACGAGGAGGCCGGCGGCGCGGACGGTATGCGCCGTCTTGCGGACACCTGCGATGAGCTTGGTTATTACTTCGGTATCCACGACCAGTACCGCGACTATTATTACGATGCGCCCTCCTTCACGCTGGACAATGCCGTGCAGAAGATCGACGGAAGCCACACCTACAACGCCCACTGGTTCGGCGGCAAGCAGTCCATGCTCTGCCAGGGCGTTGCCCTCGGCCACGTGCGCCGCAATTACAACAAGTTTGAGGAGCTCGGCATCAAGATCCGCGGCTCTTACCTGGATGTGTACAGCATCGTTGAGCCCGACGAATGCTTCAATCCCGATCACCGTCTGACCCGCAAGGAGTCGGTGGAAAAGCGCTGCGAGTGCCTGGAGTTTTTGAACTCCCGCGGCATCATTCCCTCCTCCGAAGAGGTGGTAGACGCCTATCTGAAGGTGCTTCCGCTGGTACATCACGCGCCCTACATCACTGAACCCATGTTTGAGAATCCCGCCAAGGGCATCGGCATCGCCGTTCCCTTTGTGAACCTCTGCTATCACGACTGCGTGCTCATCCCCTGGGAGGGCAGCGGCGCGAAGGGCAAGGGCGGTACCTGCATCCCCGACACCGACTGGGCCTACCTGCACCTCATTCAGAACGCAGGTATTCCCTATGCCGCCACCTCCTTTGATGAGGAAGCCATCGAACGTGTCAAGTTTGCCCGGGAGCTGCAGAAAAAGCTCGCCCACTGCCGGATGCTTGAACATACTTTCCTTGATGACAATTACCGCATCGCCCGCACCGTCTATTCCGACGGTACCGTCATCACCGTCAACTTTGACGAGGATACCTTCACCATC
>JAGBZZ010000108.1 GCA_017652965.1 Clostridia bacterium
CAAGTCGCGGACACAAATTGTCTGACCGCAAAAAGGGCACCTGCTACGGCAGGCGCCCTTTTTGCTTACTTCGCCCCGCCTCCGTTTCTGGTTGCGCCTCGTCTCAGACAATTCTGTCTCGCGAAAATCCCATTCGTCGGACGATAGAGAAGCGAGCGCGAGAAAAAAGATGCAGAACCTACGGGCGATAGTATTACAAGCCGTACGGCGAGTAAGAGGCTATCCATCGGTTCTGCGGAGAATAGTGTACCACAATCCTCCGAAAAAAGCAATACCTCCGATGAAAAAATCTCCCGAGTCGAACACGATGGTGCTTCGTCACGAGGAGGACGGCGCTGTTACGGCAAGCACGGTGACCAAAGGTAGAAGAGATGCCCTGCCCGAGGACTTCAACGCAAGCGAGGTTGTGGACCGTGGGCTTCCTGTGCGGGGCATAAACAAAGAGAAAGAGCAGGGATGGCGAATTCCATTCCCGCTCTTTTATCTTTTTCATCGGGCGTTGGTCGGCTGAAAGGATAACTCGCCATCCTTGACGGTGGTAACGTGCGGCTCGCCCGGGTGGATCTTTCCCTCTACGACGGCGAGAGAGAAGCGGTCCTCCACAAGGCGCAGGACGGCACGGCGGATCTCGCGGGCACCATATTCCTCGGAATAGCCCGCTTCGGTCAGGAAATCAAGCACTTCGTCGTTGGCCGAAAGGGGATAACCGAGGGCGGCCATCCTTTCCAAGGTTTCGGTCAACAGCTTTTTTGCGATGCGGCGCAGCTCGGGCTTCCCAAGGCGCTTAAAAAGAACGATCTCATCTAAACGGTTCAGAAGCTCCGGGTGGAAATGGCGGCGCAGTTCGGCCTGTGCCTCGCGACGGCGTAGCTGCTCATTGCGATTTTCTGACGGTTCAATATTCGCAAATCCAAGGGCGTGTTGTGAACCGGCAGAAGAACCGATGTTAGAGGTCAGAATGATGATGGCGTTGCGGAATTCCACCGTGCGGCCGTGGCCGTCCGTCAGGATGCCGTCCTCCAGGATCTGCAAAAGAAGATTGTAAATGTCGGGATGCGCTTTTTCGATCTCATCAAAAAGGACGACCGAGTAAGGATGCCTGCGGATGCTCTCGGTAAGGTGGCCGCCCTCCTCGTATCCGATGTAGCCGGGCGGTGTGCCAACCAAGCGGGAGACGGTATGCTTTTCTCCGTATTCCGACATGTCAAACCGCAAAAGCGAGCGCTCACTTCCAAAATAGGCCTCTGCCAAAGCGCGGCAAAGCTCAGTCTTGCCGACGCCGGTAGGGCCGAGAAACAAGAACGAGCCGATAGGGCGGCGTGGATCCCGCACACCGGTACGTGCCCGCCGTACGGCACGGCTGACTGCCGCCACCGCCTCCTCCTGCCCGATCACCCGCTCTCGCAGCTCTCCCTCCAGGCTCGCAAGCTTTGCCTCGTCTTTGGCGGTAAGCCGACCGACGGGGATGCCGGTCCTGTCGCTGACGGTCTCTGCGATCAGGGCGGCGGAAACGGTGGGGGAGGACGGCTTTTTCTTCTCGGCCTCCTGCTTTTTCTGTAAAAGCACCCCGATCTCGTCCCGCAAAAGCGTAGCGCGCTCGTAATTCTGCGCCAAAACGGCGCTTTCCTTCTCGGATTCTTTCTGCCGTATAATATCATCTATATCTGTCGATTTTTTGGCGATTAAAGACTCTGTAAGGCGCAATTCGGATGCCGCTTCGTCAATGAGATCCAGGGCTTTGTCCGGCAATTGACGATCCGGCAGATAGCGAACCGACAGCTCGATGGCCGCATCTAAGGCTTCGTCCGAAATGGTGAGGCCGTGGTGCTTTTCGTAGAGGGGGCGCAGGCCGATCAGGATGGCGCGCGCCTCTTCCTTTTCAGGTGCCTCCACAAGAATTGGCTGAAAGCGCCGCTCCAGTGCGGCGTCCTTTTCTATGTGGCGGCGGTATTCCTCCACCGTGGTGGCTCCGATCACGCGGATCTCTCCGCGCGCCATAGCCGGCTTTAGGATATTTGCGGCATCGATCGCCCCCTCGGCTGCCCCCGCACCGACAATGGTGTGAATCTCGTCAAGGAACAGGATCACCTCAGGATTTTCTTTGAGAGACTCGAGAACGCCTCGCATCCGCTCTTCGAATTCTCCACGGTACTTTGCCCCCGCAATCAGCGAGGACAGATCCAGAGAAAAGAGGTGCTTGCCCTGCAGGACGTCCGGCACACTGCCGTCCTCGATGCGCAGGGCAAGCCCTTCCACAATGGCGGTTTTTCCAACTCCGGGATCTCCGATCAGACAGGGATTGTTCTTGGTACGGCGCGAAAGAATGCGGATCAGGCGCTTCATCTCCTTCTCCCGTCCGATCAAGGGGTCTATCGTGTGGCGGTGCGCCGCCTCCGAAAGATCGCGGCCGTAGCTTGCGAAGGCGAGGGGCTTCCTCTCTTTTTGGATATTGCGTTTATTGCCTTCCTTTTTCTCGCCGGCCCATAGCGCTTCCACGTCATCCTGGAGGGCGGCAAGATCTGTTCCCAGGGTGGTCAGCACCTTTTTTGCCACGCTCCCATCCGAAAGAAGCAGGGCAAGCAGAAGATGCTCGGTCCCCACGGTGCTGCCGGCGGCCCTTTCTCCCGCTACCTCAATGATCTTTCGGACGCGGGGTGTCATGTCGCTGTGTCCCACACTGCTTGGCCTGCCGATCCCCGTAAAAAGAGAAACCGTTTCGCGTATTTTGTCGCTGTTGACACCCGCCCCCTCCAAAAGGCGGGAGGCGACGCCCTCATGCTCCGCCGCGAGCCCAAAGAGCAGATGCTCACTTCCAAGATAGGTGTGCCCGAGTGAGGAGGCAAGCTTTTCGGCATTGCGCAGGGCATTTTCCGCCTTGGCGGTAAAGCGTTGTGTCAATTTGCGTCTCCTTTTTCGTATGATGTTGCTATTTTTGACACGCGCGCCGCCTTTTATTCGGCTATTTCCGGGCTTTGGGGATAGCCGTAATCGCGTAGCATTTTGCTGAACATTTCGCCGCTAACGCTTCCGTCCTCCGGCAGAGCATAGATCCTACGGATGGCATTGGCCACGGCGGCGGTTGCATAGGAATAGACCCCTGTGACGTCGGTACGCACGCCGAGCCCGTAGCGGGATGCCAGCGCGTTCAGAAGCCTCTGCACCTCGGCGACCCCTTCGCCGTGCGCTCCCGCCGAAAGGGGCAGGCGGGAATCGGGAGGGATCTTTTGCAATCCCATTCGGCCTTGCAGGGCGTGCTGATAATCGCGGTAGAGAGTGCGGAAGGTTTCAAAATCTACCTCGCCGGTTGGCGGTAAGGCGCGCAGCGCCTGATATTGCTTGACAGCGCTTTTTGTGCTTTCGTCAAAGATCCCGTCTATGGTTACAAGGGGGAGCCCTTCCGTGCCGTAATGCAGCTCCAGCAAATAGCGCTGAACGGTTCGGATGGCATTTTCTTTATCACTGATCGGGTACATGATGCCTCCTTTATGAGATGGGATATCCGGGATACTGTCCCTCGCGCACTTGGCTTCCGATGTAAAGATCCTTGTATACGTTCATGATGTCATACCATGTGCCCGCCCCTACGACGCCTGTCACCGACGAAGGAGAAAAAATGCTTTGAAAGGCGCGCACGGTCGCTTCGGTTCTTTCACCGTAGACCCCGTCTGCCGTGAGGGTGGGTATGGCGGGATAGTACTGCGCGATATAGGCAAGATACTCTTGTATGGCCTTGACGGCATCGCCCGTATCTCCGAGGGAAAGCGCCTGCCCCGGGAAGGGGAGTGTCTGCCCCTCAACGTAAAGGATGGGGACGGCGGCCAGCATGCCGAGATAGGTGTTATAAAGCAGATCCCAGGTGATCTCCCCCACGATCCCGTCCGGGGGAAGACCGTAGGTCTTCTGAAAGCTGATGACCGAGTCGCGCGTTTTCTCGCCGAACACGCCGTCAAGCGCAACCGGGAGGACAGAGCCGACGAACTGCGCAACGTAGGAGAGATAATACTGCAGGACACGCACGGCGGGCCCCTCTGAGCCAAGCGCAAGGGCGGAGGGGTAAACAGACGGGATCTCACCCAGCGTCAGCCCCTCTGAATTCAGATCCGAAAGACGCTTGACGCCTGTGTAGATATACTGGATCCTGTACCAGGTATTGCGGCCGACGATACCATCCGGTGCAAGGTCAAAGATCTCCTGAAAGGCGCGTACGGCCTCCTCGGTGGATTCGTTGTAGATGCCGTTTGTCGGGGTGATCTTGGGGATGGCGGGGAAGTTGACGGAAATGCGATTCAAGCGGGTCTGCACCAAGAGGACGTTATTGTTGGCCGTCCCGCGGCGCAGTGGGACGGTGGGGGCGCTTTCCCCCACGTCCTCGATCGGGACGTCGGTAACAATATCGATATTTTCCCCGTAATAATATTGCAGGATCTCGTACGGGATAAGGCCGCTTCCCGCTAAGGATACCGTCCCCCATTGCGAAAGACCGGGGCAGGTCACGCGGATGCCGTCGCAGTAAGAGGTAAAAAGAGGCTCTACAAAGCCGCGGCGCTGTACGTAACTGTCGAAGATCTCGTCAACGATGCGGCTGACGTTTTCGAAAATGTCACGCCCGTTGACGAAGGCCTGATCGTAAGCGGTGGAGCTTGTAATGTCGAAATTGTATCCCTGGTTCCTGTAAAATTCGGTATAAACGCGATTGAGTGCAAAGGAGATCTGGGCGTATATATTGGCACGTATGGCCGATTCGGGCCAGGTGGGGTAGACCTCGCTGGAGGCTACGTTTTTGATGTAATCCGGGAAGGCGAGGGTAACGTTGGGGGAATTTTGATTCGGTGCGCCGAGATGGACGGTGATGGTTTCGGGGATCTTCGGCAAATTGGGCATCATTCCACCTCCTCAAAAAGCGGCTCGCGCTCCGTAAAGATCAAAGCGCCGGTCGGCGGATTTTTTTGCGGCTCGTACGGAGGCAGGGGGATCAGCTCGGCCTGTTGGATGGCGGTCGTCCCCGGAAATAGAGGGACGTTTTGAAAAAGCAGGGGATAAAATCCCTCCTTGAATACGGCAACCGTATAGACTGCGTACCCTGCAACGCTTCCGGGTATGAGCGAAAGTGCCGCGGCCGGGGTCGGTAGCTTTACGCGCTCGGCAAGGCCGCTTTGGTCTGTGGTCAGCAGGTATCGGATGTCCCGATTTCCATCCTCCGCACCGCTGATCCGTACGTCGGCGCCTGCAACGGGCTGAAAGATGCCCGCAGTGGATACGCGTACAAGCAGAGTGCCAAGGTCTGTCAGCGGGGCGGCTGTCGCTTTTGAATGCATAGACGGTTCCTCCTTGGTCGATATGCTACAGTATATGCGCCGAAAAGGCAAAGCGTGTGAGAAAAGCGCAAAAACGGTGCTAAGTTTTCTGAAAAAAACCGCTTTTTGCATGTTTTTTCCTTGACAATCGACGGCGCTATGGTATAATATATATGTCAATATTACACTAGGGTGGTGCGGAATATGAAAGTGCATTCTTACGGAGATCTCAGTATCATTGGCATGCGCGGGTGTGAGCAATTCGTCGCGCAGGTGGATTCCTATCTTCGGGAGTGGCGTCATCATGACGGCGAAGGAACTTTTATTGCGGAGGCTTCCTGCCCTCGCTTTGGCAGCGGTGAAGGCAAAGGCATGATCCGCGATTCGATGCGTAGCCGTGATGTGTATATCATCTCGGACGTTTTTAACCACGGTGTTACGTATCAGATGTACGGGCAGACGGTTCCGATGAGCCCGGACGATCATTTTCAGGATCTGAAGCGTATTATCGGTGCGATCGGCGGTAAGGCCAAGCGCATTACCGTAATTATGCCGATGCTTTATGAGGGGCGCCAGCATAAGCGCTCCGGCCGTGAGTCCTTGGATTGCGCGCTTGCCCTGCAGGAGCTCCACAACATCGGGGTAACAAGCTTTATCACCTTTGACGTGCACGATCCCCGTGTGCAGAATGCGATCCCGCTTTGCAGCTTTGATAATTTCCGCTCTACCTATCAGATGATCAAAGCGCTGGTGCGTGAGTATCCGGACATTGAGTTTGATAAGGAAAAGCTGATGGTGGTCTCGCCTGACGAGGGGGCGATGTCCCGTTGCATGTACTATTCCTCCATGCTCAGCGTAGAGCTTGGTATGTTCTATAAGCGCCGCAACTATTCGGTGATCGTAAACGGTAAGAACCCGATCGAGGCGCACGAGTATCTCGGCCGCGATCCTATGGGGATGGATGTCATCGTAGTGGACGATATGATCTCGTCCGGTGAGTCGATGATCGACGTGGCCCGTCAGCTGAAGGCGCGCGGTGCTAACCGCATCTTCATCTTTACCGCCTTCGGCCTCTTCTGCAACGGCCTTGAGCTGATCGATGAGGCGTATTCTGAGGGGCTCTTTACCCGCATCATGACCACGAACCTTGTCTACAGAACGCCCGAGCTTTTGTCCCGCGAGTGGTACAGTGAGGTGAATATGTGCAAGTACGTGGCGTACATTATCGATACCCTGAACCATGATCAGA
Source organism: Clostridia bacterium (assembly GCA_017652965.1). The sequence continues at coordinate 6,544 of JAGBZZ010000108.1, forward strand.
GCGTATCCGGCGTGCTTGATCAGTCCAAGCGCATTCATAACCTGATCACCGAGCATAAGAAAAATCAGAAATAAGATAGCATAAGAAAAAGGACTTCACAGCCGTGAAGTCCTTTTTCTTGATGTAAAATGATCATTTCGTTTCGAATTTATAGCCGACGCCCCAAACCGTCTTCAGTGTCCATTTTTCGGAAACGCCCTCCAGCTTTTCGCGCAGGCGCTTGACGTGAACGTCCACCGTGCGGCTGTCGCCGTAGTATTCAAAGCCCCAGACCTTGTCAAGAAGCTGATCTCGCGTGTAGACGATGTTGCAGTGCGAGGCAAGGAAGTAGAGAAGCTCCAGCTCCTTGGGCGGAATATCGATCGGCTTGCCGCAAAGCTTCAACTCGTATCTCTGGCGGCTGATCTCAATGTTTTCAAAGCGCACGACCTCGTCATTGACGCCGTTTTGCGCATGATAGCGGCGCAGGACCGCCTTGACGCGTGCAGAAAGCTCGTTCAGATCAAAGGGCTTGATCACAAAGTCATCGGCGCCAAGCTCAAGCCCCAAAACCTTATCGAAGACCTCGCCCTTGGCGGTGACCATGATAATGGGCTTTTGTGAGCTTTCACGGATTTCACGGCAGACTTGACGGCCATCCTTTTTCGGCATCATGATATCCAAAAGAACAATGTCGGGGTCATAAGAAGCAAATGCGGAAAGCGCCTCTACGCCGTCGTATGCCACCTTTACCTTATAGCCCTCATTTTCGAAATAAAGGCGCATCATATCACAGATATTGGGGTCATCGTCAGCAATGAGAAGCTTGATGTCGGTCATTTTTTTATCCTTTCGTTCTGTCATCGTGAGACAAGTGAAATACGTAATGATATAAGAACATTATAGGCGATTTGTCTGTATTGTGTGTGAATGGGGTGTGAATTTGCCAAAAACTTTTATCTTAGTATAGCATTTTTTTTAGAGGGTGTCAAGCCTTGGGAATGCTTTCCCGAAAAATCCCTGCGCGCTAAGACAGTGGGGCTTGTCACTTTTTGACCGAAAAACGCGGAATTTTAAAAAAGCGGCAGGTTTTGGCCAAGAGCTATTGAAAAAGCAGTGCCGATGTGCTACAATAGTATGGAATAAAAAGACCCGTGATGTAAAGGAGAAGTAAATACAATGAAACTTGGTATCGTAGGCTTACCGAACGTAGGGAAAAGCACCCTTTTTAATGCACTAACCAACGCGGGGGCCGATTCTGCCAACTATCCCTTCTGCACGATCGACCCGAACGTGGGGGTCGTTGCCGTTCCCGATAAGCGGCTGGATCGCCTGGCAGAGGTTTATAATCCGGAAAAATATACGCCTGCTGTAATCGAATTTGTAGATATCGCAGGGCTTGTTCGCGGCGCCTCCAAGGGGGAGGGGCTTGGCAACAAGTTCCTGGCCAATATCCGTGAGGTGGATGCAATCGTTCACGTGGTGCGTTGCTTCCAGGATGACGATATCATCCACGTGGATGGCGGCGTGGACCCGACAAGAGACGTGGATACCATCAATCTTGAGCTGATCTTCTCGGATCTTGAGATCGTGGAAAGAAGAATCGAAAAGACCGTTAAGCTGGCTCGCGCCGATAAGTCTCTCGCCCGTGAGGTGGCGCTTCTTGAGCGCATCAAGGCGGTTCTTGAGGATGGCAAGTGCGCCCGCACGCTGGAGCTGGACGAGGAAGAGGAGGCCATGATCGCAGAGGCACGCCTTCTGACCCGCAAGCCCGTTATTTACGTGGCCAACATCGGCGAGAACGAGGTAGACGGCGGATATGAGGAAAACCCCGCCTATCGCGCCCTGGCCGCCCATGCCGAGGCCGAGCATTCCGGCATTGTTGCCGTCTGCGCACAGATTGAGGCCGAGCTTTCGGATATGACGGGGGAGGATAAGATCGCCTTCCTTGCCGACCTTGGCATTGAGGAGAGCGGGCTTGACAAGCTGATCCGCGCCGGATACTCGCTTCTCGGGTTGATCAGCTATCTCACTGCAGGCCCGAAGGAGGTACGTGCCTGGACGATTACGGCCGGCACACGTGCGCCGCAGGCCGCCGGTAAGATCCATAGCGATTTTGAGCGCGGCTTTATCCGTGCCGAGGTCGTGGCGTATGACGATTTTGTCCGCGAGGGGAGCATCAATGCCGCGCGTGAGAAGGGGCTTTACCGCAGTGAAGGTAAGGAATACGTGATTGCCGACGGAGATATTGTTTTGTTCCGCTTTAACGTGTGATCCGCAAAGTAAAAAGCATGCCGCAAAAGCAAAACGCGGCATGCTTTTTTTATTTTATGCGATAGCGGAGCCGGGATGCGGCGGTGACCGCCTTTTTGTGAGTGAGGAGAAGCCCCTCCGGCGCTTTTTCGGGGTTGCCGACAATAACCGTACAATCGGCAGGGATGGAAAGATCGGGGGTGCGATCTGCCTTCGTGGGGTGCATCCCAAGGATCAGAAAATCGGCCTTTTCCGTAAAGGAATCCAGATCCTTTTGCGAAAGGACACCGGGAATGCCGGCCGAAAAATAGCGGATCTCGGTATCCCGATAGGTGGCGGAAAGCAAAAATCCGGTGTGTGAAGGGGTGGACAGCGGCAGGTCGGCAAGGATCTTGATGCGCAGATTCCTGCCCGGCGCCGTGATAGTGCCCGATTCCTCCGTGATGGCGATATCAAGTGCATCGGCCGTTTGGATGGCCGCCTGCCTTGCGCTGAGATCCTCTTCGTAAGAGGCAGGGAGTGCGCAGACAGTGCGAATCGGTATCTGCGCATGTAGGGCAGAAAGATAGGCCGCCGTATCCGCGTGATAATGCGTGAGGATCAAAAGGTCTATATCTGTGACGTGGGCGGAGGAAAGTGTATACGAGAGCACATCCGAGGCGGCTTCTGCCTCGGCATTCAGGATCACGGTTACCTTGCCATCCGTCCGTAAAACGACCGCTTCGTTGTTATAGGTCTGCGAATAGAGGAGCGTTGGCGTATATTTTTCATAAAGATGACAGCCAAGAAGGACAAGACATACGGCCATAAGGGCGGGGACAGAACGGCAGAAGAAGGCAGCCTTGCTTGGAAGCCGACGCAAAAGGAGATAGAGTATATATCCCGAAAACAGGAGCATCGC
>JAGBZZ010000109.1 GCA_017652965.1 Clostridia bacterium
GCTGGGAAAGACGGCATTACGTCCATCTGCCTCTTCTGATGGGGCGCGGGGCGGACGGCACGGTCTCCACTCTTTCCAAGCGTCACGGGGCTGTCAGCTTCCAGGATCTTCTGGCGGCCGGCTACCTCCCCGAGGCCATTCTCAACTATATTGCCCTTCTCGGCTGGTGCCCGAAGGACAGCGAAAACGAGTTCTTTACCCTCGCGGAGCTGGAGGAGCTGTTCACCATCGATGCCGTCAGCAAGTCTCCTTCTGTCTTTGACTACGAGAAGCTTCTCTGGTTCAACGGCGAGTATATCCGCAAGCTTCCCTTCGATAAGTACCGCGAGCTGGCCGCCCCCTATCTGCCGGGCGACCTCCCTGCCAATATCGACCGGGAAAAGCTGCTTGCCCTCCTTGCCGGGCGCATCTCCTGCTTCTCGGAGATCCCCGAAAAGATCGGCTTCTTCTATTCCCTGCCCGATTACGGGGCCGACCTTTTCCCCAACAAGAAGAACAAGGTGACTGCCGAAAACGCCCCCCTCTTCCTGGCTGCCGCCGAGCGGGTGCTTTCGGACGTGACCGTTTGGGATAACGATACCCTTTTTGAGACGCTTTCCGCCCTGGCAGAGGCCGAGGGTGTGAAGGCGGGTGCCATCTTCTGGTGTCTGCGCATTGCCGTTTCCGGCCAGGCGGTGACCCCCGGCGGTGCCACCGAGATCATGGAGGTCCTTGGGCGTGAGGAGAGCATGGCGCGCCTTGCGATCTCCCGGAATAAGTTTTAATAAAAGGCGGGGTGCACAGCACGTGCACCCTGTTTTCCCATTTGCTTTCGCGCCAAAGGAGTGCCGACATGCTTGATGTCTTAAAAACGATCAATACCAATCTGCCCGCTATGTCCAAAGGGCACCGCCGCATTGCCACCGTGATCATCGAGGACTGCGAGCAGGCGGCTTATCTGACGGCGGCGGCGCTCGGCGCGATCGCCGAGGTGTCCGAATCCACCGTCGTCCGCTTTGCGACCGAGCTTGGCTTCCGGGGATATCCGCACTTTCAGCGCGCCCTGCGCGAGACCCTGCGCAACCGCCTGACCCCGAACCAGCGTATCGACGCTATGGGGCACCGCATTGCAGGCGGAGATCCGCTTTCGGCCGTGATGGCCTCGGATATCCAGCGTATCAAGGACACCATGGAGCATATCGACCGTGCGGCCTTTGACGCCGCCGTGACCGCCCTTCTGGAGGCCGACACGGTATACCTTTTCGGGGCACGGAGCGCCTCTATGCTTTCCGGCTTTCTCGGTATGAACCTCGGTATGATCTCGGATAACGTCCGCACCCTTCAGCCGACCAGTGCCAGCGAGGTGTTTGAGCAGTTGTTTCCGATCGGCCCGCGCGACGTCCTGTTTGCCATCAGCTTTCCCCGTTATTCGCAAAAGCTGGTCAAGGCCGTCCGCTACGCACACGACCGCGGCGCGCAGGTCATTGCACTGACCGATGCCCCCACCTCACCGATTGCCGCCGAGGCAAACTACCTTTTGACCGCACAAAGCGATATGGCGGCCTTTGCCGATTCGCTTGTGGCACCGCTTAGCATCATCAATGCCATGATCATTGAGATCACGCAGCGCCGCAGGGCCGAGATCAAGGATCGCTTTGAGCGTATGGAGCGCCTTTGGGATGAATACGATGTCTACACAAAGCCTTGATATTGCCGTTGTCGGTGCCGGGGCGGCCGGTATGATGGCCGCCGCCATCGCCCTGCAGGAGGGCGCCACCGTCACACTGTTTGAGCAAAACGACCGCCCGGGGCGCAAGCTGGCCATTACCGGCAAGGGGCGCTGCAACCTGACCAACGACTGCACCCCGCGTGACTTTTTTCCGAACGTCATATCCAACCCCCGCTTTTTATACTCGGCCATTTCCCGTTTTTCCCCCGCAGACACTATGGCCTTCTTCACCTCCCTCGGGGTTCCCCTGAAGACCGAGCGTGGCAACCGCGTTTTCCCGACCTCAGACCGCGCGCAGGATATCGTGGCGGCACTGGAGCGGGCGCTAAAGGGTGCCGTGCGGGTGCGTGCCCGCGTCAGCGGCATCCGCCCGGAGGACGGGCGCTTTTGCCTCTCGGCCGGAGGAGAGACCTATACCGCCGACCGGGTGATCCTTGCTACCGGCGGCCTCTCCTACCCGAGGACAGGCTCGGATGGGAACGGCTTTTCCATAGCGGCGGCACTGGGGCATACGGTCACACCGCTTTTCCCCTCGCTCGTTCCCCTGGAATCCCCCGACCCGACCCCCGCCATGATGCAGGGGCTCTCCTTAAAGAACGTGGCGCTTCGCATCCGCGATGCCGCAGGGAAAACTGTCTACGAGGATTTCGGAGAAATGCTTTTCACCCATTTCGGCCTTTCGGGCCCAATGGTTCTGAGCGCCTCCTGCGCCCTGCGTCTGCCAAGCCTTGAGGGCTACACTGCCACAGTAGACCTTAAGCCCGCACTCGACGAAAAGACATTGGATACTCGTCTGCTTCACGAGCTTTCGGAGGGGGCAAACCGCGACGTTTCCAACATTCTCGGCACGCTTTTGCCGGCGGCGATGATCCCTGTTGCCCTGTTGCGCACCGGCATCTCCGGGAAGAAAAAGGGGAACGCCGTCACCAAGGAGGAGCGCCGCGCCCTTTTACGGTTTCTTAAGGGGTACACAGTCCCGCTTTCCCGCACGCGGCCGATAGACGAGGCTATCGTAACGGCGGGCGGCATTTCGGTGCGCGAGGTCGATCCGAAAACTATGGAATCCCGCCTTGTCAGCGGCCTGTATTTTGCGGGCGAGATGCTGGACGTGGATGCCTATACCGGCGGATTTAATTTACAGATCGCATTTTCTACCGGCTACTTAGCGGCAAAAAGCGCCGCTACGCCGAGAAAGGATATCATATGAATATTGCCATTGACGGCCCCAGCGGTGCCGGAAAAAGCAGCCTTGCCAAGGCGATCGCCAAAAAGCTTGGGATCATTTACGTAGACACGGGCGCGCTTTACCGCACCATCGGACTTTACATGAAGGCGCACGGCGTTGACCCGCACGATGCCGCCGCCGTGACTGCCGCCCTGCCGGGGGTCGAGCTATCACTTGCCTTTGAAAACGGCGCACAGCACATTTATCTTTGCGGCGAGGATGTCGGCGAGCGCATCCGCACCCCGGAAATGTCCCTGTATGCCTCTGCCGTTTCGGCCATCGGCACCGTGCGCAGCTTTTTGCTGGACACCCAGCGCAAGGTGGCAAGAAGCACCTCTGTCGTGATGGACGGCCGCGACATCGGCACGGTGATCCTGCCGGATGCCGAGTGCAAGATCTTTCTGACCGCCTCGCCGGAGGCCCGCGCCCGCCGCCGTACAGACGAGCTTTTGGCCAAGGGAATGGACGTCAAGTACGAAACAGTCCTTGAGGAGATGATTCTCAGAGATAGAAACGATTCTACGAGAGAAATTGCTCCCGCTGTGCCCGCAAAAGACGCGATTTTCCTTGATAATTCGGACATGACGGCCGAGGATACCCTGGTGGCCGCTCTCAAAATTATCGAAAATTCGAGAAAATAACAGTTTTTTGTATTATGATATGAAAAATACAATGAAGACAAGCAGATTTCAGCGAATTGCCTATGCGCTTTTTGCGGCTCCGGTTCGCTTTTTTGCCCGTATCCACGTAACCGGTAAGGAGAACATCCCTGCCGAGGGCGGATGCGTGGTGTGCGTCAATCACATGGCCTTTTGGGATCCTATCGTCCTTTCGGCCGCCTTTCCCGTGGCGCGTATGCCCCGCTATCTCGCCAAGGCAGAGCTTTTTCGCATTCCCATTCTGCGCGGGCTTTTGCGTGCCTTTGGAGCGATCCCCCTGGATCGCGGCGGCAGTGATGTCGGGGCGATCCGCCGTGCCATCACCATTGCCGAGGGCGGAGAGCCCTTGACCCTGTTCCCGCAAGGGACACGGCAAAAGGGAAAGAACCCTGCCGATACCCCTGTCAAATCGGGGGCCGCTATGATCGCGGCGCATGCCAACGTGCCCATTTTGCCTGTCTGCATCCGCCAAAAGCACCAGCGGTATGCCCTCTTTCGCCGCATTGACATCCTTATCGGCCGCCCGATGAGCCCGGCCGAGCTGGGGCTGCTTTCCGAGGAGCCAAGCTACCGGGATGCGACGGCCAAGGCCTTTGCGGCTACGTGCGCCCTTGGCGGCTATTATCCGAGCGCCATCGGAGAGGGGGAGGCACGGTGACCGTCCGACTTGCCAAAAACGCCGGCTTTTGCCCCGGGGTGCGCCGCGCGACCGAGGCGGTAGAGGCCGCCCTTTCCGAAAAAGTGCCCCCGCGCCGCTTACTGACGCTTGGAGAGCTGATACACAATCCCGTCTATCTCGCCTCGCTTGCATCGCGCGGTGTCACGGTGACCGACGAGGCAGGAGCCGAGGCGGCGGCCCGCGAAAGCGACACCTTGGGACATACCGTCCTTTTCCTGCGTACCCACGGTGTCAGCCGCGCGACCGAGGAGCGGATGCACGCCCTTGCGGCGCAGCACCCGCATTTTGAGGTGCGGGATCTGACCTGCCCCTTTGTCAAGCGGATCCACGCAATTGCCGAGGGGGCAAGCACGCATTTTCTGCTTTTCGGGAAGCCCGGACATCCGGAGGTGGAGGGAACGCTGGACCGTGCCCCCTGTCCTGTCACCGTTTTTGACCGCGCCGCGACGCTTTCTACCCTGTCCGAGCATGGAATTTTGCCCGATACACCGCTTACCGTGGCCGCACAAACCACCATGGGAGAGGAAGAATGGAAAAATTCTAAAAAAATTCTTGAAAAACTATATACAAACGCGATTTTTTTTGATACAATATGTGGTGTGACTCAAAAACGCCAGGAAGAGGCGGCGATTCTTGCCGCTTCGGCCGACCTCACGGTCGTTATTGGCGGCCGCAACAGCTCCAACACCCGTGAGCTGTACGAGCTTTGCGCGGCTGTCTGCCCCGATACCCGCCTCATTGAGCGGCCGGAGGAGCTGACGTTGCCGCCGTCACGCGATATTACTGTGGCAATCACCGCGGGTGCTTCCACGCCCGACGGTTTAATAATGGAGGTATACAAAGCAATGGACGAAAATTTCGCCGAACTCTTGGAAGGAACACTCAAAACTTTAAATACAGGAGAAACCGTGAACGGTATCGTGACCAGCATCGCTAAAGATGTTGTCTACGTAGACGTCGGGGTAAAGGCCACCGGCATTCTGACCCGTGAGCAGATCACTGATGATCAGAACGCCGATCTTTCCGCGATGTTCAAGGTTGGGGAAGAGCTTCGCCTCTTCGTCATCCGTGTCAGCGATGCCGACGGGCTTGTGACTCTGTCCAAGAAGAGAGTTGACCGTGACAAGAACTGGTTTGCACTTGTCGCCATGAAGGACGAGGGTGGGATCGTGGAAGGTCCTGTCGTCGAGGCCAATAAGGGCGGCGTCGTGATCGAGGCTATGGGCAACCGCGTGTTTGTTCCCGCCTCGCGCACCGGTCTTCCGAAGGATGCCGATCTCTCGGTTCTTATCGGGACCACCCAGCGTGCCCGCATCATCGACATCGATGAGCAGAAGAAGCGCGCTGTCGCTTCGATCCGCAGTGTGGAGATCGAGGAAAAGAAGGCTGCTGAGGCTGCCATCTGGGAGAAGCTTGAGGTTGGCCAGCGCTACACCGGTATCGTAAAGAACCTCACCACCTACGGTGCCTTTGTTGACATCGGCGGTGTGGACGGCATGGTACATAACACCGAGCTGTCCTGGAAGCATATCCGTCATCC
>JAGBZZ010000110.1 GCA_017652965.1 Clostridia bacterium
TCCTCGAGCTTATCGGCGATCATCATACGCATGGCCTCATCGGCACCGCCGCCGGCGGCACGGACAAGGTCCTCAAAGCCCGCGGCCTGCTTGGTCAGCATCTCGCGCATACCGTTCGCCTCTGCCTGCATTCTGGCAAAGATAGCGTCGGCTTCACCCTGTGCCTTACGGCGGATCTGCTCGGCCTCGGCCTCGGCCTCCAGCTCCAGTCGGCGCTTCTCGATCTCGGCGGCCACGATGATGTTGGCCTCGAGGGTCGCCTTTTCCTTTTCCTTACGGGCCTCTTCAGCGGCCTTCTGTGCGGCATAGGCCTCCTCGAGTGCCTTTGCCTCCTGGATCTTCTCGGCGGCAATGGCGATCTTCTGGGCCTCGGCCTCGCGCTCACGCAGCTGGGCGTTCGACATTGCGATCTCACCCTTGGCATCGTTTTCACCCTGGACGGCGACCGAGTTTGCCTGGGCGACGTTGATACGCTCGTCCTTCTGGGCGTTGGCTTCACCGATCGCACCGTCACGGTTCTTTTCGGCAACCGACTTCTTCGCATCGTTGATCGCCTTGGCGGCGGCCTCACGCCCAAGGGCGCTGATGTAGCCGGATTCGTCCGAAATATCGGTGACGTTTACGTTGATCAGGCGCAGACCGATCTTCTTCAGCTCGGTCTCCACGTTACGGCTGACCTCCTCAAGGAACTTGTCGCGGTCGGTGTTGATCTCCTCAATGTCCATGGTGGCAATGACAAGACGCAGCTGACCGAAGATGATGTCCTTGGCAAGATCCTGGATCTCCGAAAGCTTCAGCCCAAGCATGCGCTCGGCGGCGTTCTGCATAATGCCGGGCTCGGTCGAGATACCGACGGTGACGCTGGAGGGCACGTCGATACGGATGTTCTGGCGAGACAGGGCGTTGCGCAGATCCACGCCGATCGAGATCGGGGTCAGATCCAGAAATTCGACCGACTGGATGATCGGTACGATAAAGCGGGCGCCACCGTGCATACAGGTGGCACTTTTGGCCGTGCCGTCCTTGTTTTTGCCGACCTTACCGTAAATGACCATGATCTTGTCAGAGGGGCACTTGCGATAGCGGGTGCAGGCCCAAAGCAGGATCGCAATGGCGATCACCGCAACGACGACGACTGCAGTAAAAATAGGTCCCATAGAAAAATCCTCCTAATGTAAATATATATTTGCTTTTTGGGATAGCGTTTTTATTTCCTGGCAACGACCAGGGTGCTTTCGCCCGAAAGGCCGATCACCACGACCTCGGTGCCGTAGGGCAGGGGGGCGTCCTCATCGGTCACGGCCTCCCGCTCAACGTACGTGCCCTGCAGCATCACGTTCACCTTGCCGTGGCCGGTGCGGGCGGCGGGGATCTGCAGATAGACGGTGCCGGCAGAGCCGATGGCGTTGCGGTTATCCTCCGTCCCGTCCGACTGCAGGCGATAGATGCCAAACATCAGAAGCGCCACGAGGAACATCACAAGGAGCCCAAAGCCGAGCGAGATCAGCATCGCGACGGATGGCGAGAGCGAGGTGCCGGAAAGCGAGACCCCCATCCAGCCGAAGGCAACGAAGAAGGAGATGATCGTGCGGGCGGTAAAGATGTGGAAGCCGTCAAGCGCCGAGGGGGTGAGGTCGTCAATATCGTCGGGCATATCGAGGGTGGCATCCTCCGCCCCGTCGGGCAGGCCCATACCGCCGTCCGAGAGGCCGATCATCGAAAGGATGATCTGGACGAGAAGCACGATCGTGGCGGGCGCGGCCAAGCAAAGGCAGATCAGACCGTAGAGCCCAACCGCCTGGAACCATTGTGTTAACATAAAGAAGTCCTCCTATAATCA
>JAGBZZ010000111.1 GCA_017652965.1 Clostridia bacterium
TATCCCCTCGAACGAGGGCCGTGGCTACGTTTTGCGCCGCATCCTGCGCCGTGCCTCCCGCCACGGGAAGCTTCTGGGCATTGACCGCCTGTTCCTGCCCGAGCTTGCCGAGCTTGCCATCTCCAAGAGCGAGGGGGCGTATCCCGAGCTGCGCGAGAAGCACGACTACATCCTCCGCGTGATCGGCAAGGAGGAGGAGCGCTTCCACGCGACCCTGGACGGCGGCCTGCGTCTGCTTTCGGGCGTTATCGAGGACACCCTTGCCGCCGGCGGTAAGGAGATCTCGGGTGCCGATGCCTTTAAGCTGTACGATACCTACGGCTTCCCCGTAGACCTGACGCGTGAGATCGCCGCCGAGCGCGGCCTTGCCCTGTGCGAGGAGGAGTTCACCTCGCTGATGAACGAGCAGCGCGCCCGTGCCCGTGCCGCCCGCGGTGCCACCGAGGGCTGGAGCGATACCGCCGCCGTGGCGGTTGGCGCTACGGCTACCGAGTTTGTCGGCTACACGGCCGACTCTGCCGAGGCCAAGGTCGTTCTGATCCTTTCGGACGGCGAGGCGGTCGAGGAGATCAACGAGGGCGAGTGCGTGATCGTCCTGGATAAGACCCCCTTCTACGGCGAGGGCGGCGGCCAGGTGGGTGACACCGGTGTGATCACCGCCGAGGGGCTGACGCTTACCGTTACCGATACCAAGAAGACCGAGGGCATTTACCTGCATGAGGTGAAGGTCGAGGGGGGAACCGTGCGCGTTGGCGACAGCGTGCGCGCCACCATCGATGCCGCCCGCAGAAATGCCATCAGAAGAAATCACTCTGCCTGCCACCTGCGTCAGGCCGCGCTGCGCTCGGTGCTTGGCAAGCACGTAGAGCAGGCCGGCTCGTACGTGGACGAGGCCGAGCTCCGCTTTGACTTCAGCCATTTCGCCGCGATGACCGAGGCGGAAAAGGCGGCCGTCGAGGCGATCGTGAACCGTGCCATCCTTGCCGCCGATGCGGCCGAGACGGTGGTCACCGATCAGAAGAGCGCGATGGAGATGGGCGCGATGGCCCTCTTCTCCGAGAAGTACGGCGATACCGTGCGCGTGGTGAGGATCGGCCCCTCGTCGACCGAGCTTTGCGGCGGTACGCACGTGCAGAACACCGGTGCGATCGGTCTTTTCCGTATCCTTTCCGAGTCCTCGGTGGCGGCAGGTGTCCGCCGTATTACCGCCGTCACGGGTGAGAACGTCCTGCGGCTTCTCGATGCGCGTGAGGCGCTTCTTGGCGGGGTGTGTGAGCGGCTGAAGGCGCAGACCTATGCCGATGCCACCCACCGTGCCGACCAGCTGAATGCCGAGCTCAAGGAGGCCCGCCGCAAGCTGGAGGCCGCCGATGCCGAGCTGTCCCGTGCCCGCCTGTCCTCGCTCTTTGAGCGGGTGGAGGCCGTGGGGAACCTGCGCCTTCTGACGGCACGCCTGGATATGACCCCCGATGCCGCACGGACGCTTTGCGACACCGTGAAGGATACCTGCCCCGATATGGTTGCCGTCTTCGCGGTGACGAGCGGCGATAAGCTGACCTTTATGGCCGTTTGCGGCAAGGATGCCGTCAAGGCGGGCGCCCACGCCGGGAAGATCGCCTCGGCCGTTGCCGCTGTGACCGGCGGTAAGGGCGGCGGCCGCCCGGATAGCGCCATGGCCGGTGGCCGAGACCTTTCCAAGATCGACGAGGCTCTGGCCCTCGCCGCAACCCTTCTGTAAGATAGCCTGTATACAAAAGAGGAGCTGTGCAAGCGCATAGCTCCTCTTTTTTTTGTGTTAATGCAAACAAAACCGTGCATTTATGCGGAGGCTTCGGACACTTCCTCTGCCGGGTCAAGGCGTATAAGGCCGACGGTGATATCGTCGGTGGGGGCAGGCAGACGTGAGACGGCCTCGGCCACGATGCGGGTCGCAAGGGCGTCAAGATCCTCCGCCCCCTCGGCCGCGAGAAGCGAGAGAAGCCAGGCGGGATCCTCGTTATCCGGCACGATGCCGTCCGACAGCATGATAAGCACGTCATGGGGGTGGACCTCCACATTGATCCGCTCGGTGTCCGGGGTGCGGCAAAGGCCAAGGGGCATGGTGCGGGAGCGCACACGGAAGATCTCGGCGCCCCGCTTGATGTAGGAGGGGGCCGCCCCGCTTTTTAAAAAGGTGGCGTCGCCGTGAAGCAGGTCAAAGACGAAAAGATCCACCGTGGCCGAGCATTCGGCACGCCGCGTGCGCACAAGGTTGTTCAGCATCTGCAGGCTGACGGCGCGGCTTGTCCCTGCCTTCAGCATGGTTTCAAGGAAGTCCACCGATACCTCGGCCACCGCCCCGGCATCGGCGCCGCTTCCCATCCCGTCCGACAGGACGGCATAGAAATGATCCTCCCCCGTCTCAAAAAAGCGAAGGCGGTCGCCACTGCCCGCGCAGGACAGGGGCACCGAGCAGGTTGCCGTCTTGACGGTGTAGCGCCGCACGCTTTCAAGCGACAGGGTGGCTACGCCGTCGGTTACCCCCTCGAGGGGGGCAGACATGGCGCACCCTGTGGCCTGCTCGGCCACGCGGCAGAGCGTATCCTTAATTGCCGCCAGCCTGTCCCTTTGCAGGGCGCCCACGGCGACCCGCTTATGCCGTTTTCCCAGCACGGCTACCGAAAGGCCGCCACCTGCCCCGAGTGCCGCAAGCATCCGCTCCTCGGCCGGCTTGTCCTCGGCCTCCTCCTCACGGTCGATGCGGGCGGCCTCGGACAAAAGCTTTGCCAGCATGGTGTAATCGTGCGATAGGAATTCGTTGCGGTCACTGCGATGGTGCGAAAGGGTCATGGCGGCGCACTCATCCCGGATCTCGTCCAGGATCTCCTCAATGCGGCGGCATCCGCTTCGCAGGGCGGGGGGCAGATCCTCCCGGCTGATGCGGCCGCGCTCCCGCAGGGTGGCGGAAAGCGAATACACTGCCCGCTCGGCCACGCGCTCGCCCTGCTCCCAGCAGCGCACACGGTTAGAGCAGGTGGCGCAGTAGCGGGCACAGACCTTCTGGCATTCCACGAGGTACTCGGCGGCGGCGGGGCGTTTTTCCTCATCCGAAAGGCGGAAGAAAAGGGCCGAAAGCTCGGAAAAGGCCCGGGACAGCCGCCCGAGATGATCCCCCGTCTCTCTTTGCGGGGTGGCGGTGCGCACGGCGGCCGCCTGCAGGTTCCTGCGGGAAAGCTCGGCGGCGGCAGGATCCGGCTCGGCCTCCAGGCGCCGCAGGGTGGGAAAGAGGAAGAGAACGGCAACCGCCCCCTCGGGCGTGACGGCAAGAAACCCCGACACCCCCTCTACGTAGCCCGCAAACGCGATCGCCCCAAGCAGCCCCCCAAGGCACCCGTACACCGTCCCAAAGGGGAAAAGAAGACCCCCGAGAAGCCCGAGGATGGCAAAGGCGGGGGCAAGGGTGACCTGCCCCAAAAGCCCCATGAAAAGCCCCACGATCCCGGCGCGTGCCGCCCCGAAGCGCCGGGCGGTAAAGAGGGTCGCCCCCACGGCAAACAGGGTGGAGAGCGAAAGCCCGAGAAGAGAAAGCGCACGCAGCGAGAAGCCGACCGACAAAAGAAGCGTAAGGATCGAAAGCTCGGCAAAGGCGGGGCGCACCCGCCCGTAGGAGCGGCCGCGCGGCTCGGTCTCCTGTCCCAGAAGATCGGCGGCGGTCAGGGGGGTGTCAAAGACCCCCGAGAGCAAAAAGGTCAGAAGGGCGGGGGCAAGCACGGCCGTGGCGGCAAAATAGAGGGCATATCGCACAGGGCCGCTGACGGCCAGCTCATAGGCGCCGAGGGCCGCCCCTGTCAGGGTGGCCGCCAGAACCCGCAGAAGCGCCCGCTCTCCAAAGAGGGCATCGGTCAGGGGGAAAAGCACCCGCCCCGGGGCGGGGTAGGAAAAGACCAGGCGGAGGGCAAGCAGGAAAAGATACGCCATCGCAAAGATAGTGCCCGCACCTCCGATGCTGAGTGCCCCAAGGATCGCCCCGACGGCCGCCGGCACGGTACGGCTGCGCCGCCCGGCCAGGTAGGCGATGGCAAAGGGATACATCCCGAAAAGAAAATGCGTGCGGGCAAAAAGCAGGGCAATGCCGAAAACCAGGATATCGTGCATAAGCTCTGTCTTGCGGTGGGCCCCCCGCCGATAGAACTCCGGAAAGAGGGCGCGCCGCAGGGCACCCCCCTCCTTGTGCGGCAGGGCGACCGCTTTCTCGCCTAGCGCGGTGTGGGTGTTGTTGTCTGTCATAGGCTTGTCCTCCATCTATAAAATACGTCTCTATTATACGGGGGCGGGGGTGAAAAACCTGTCGCCGCGTGGCCGAGTTTTCTGTCTAGTTTTGTGCCGCCGCGTCGCAGGGCGAAAAAACGGGGAGGAGACTGTCGGAAAAACGAAAAAAGAAAAGCGCGCCCTTGCAAAAAGGCGCCGCGTGTGATACAATGAAGGGGGCTCCCTCATATACTGATGGCAAAAGGAGGGATGCCCTGTGAACAGTCAACCGATCGGGGCGGCGGCCCTGCGCCGTGCCGCCCTTGTGTGTGATCTTTCTCGCCTTGCCCACAACTGCCGCCTGCTTTCGGCACGCCTTCGCGCCGAGGGGGCGGAGATGATCGCGGTGGTCAAGGCCAACGCCTACGGCCACGGTGCCGTGGCGGTTGCCACCTGCCTGCATGCGGAGGGGGTCAGGCGCTTTGCCGTGGCTACCCCGGAGGAGGCATTTGCCCTGCGGGCGGCCCTGCCGCACGCAGGCGTGCTTGTCCTTGGCTATACCCCGCCTGCGGCCGCCCCCTATGCCGCCGAGGCGGCCATCACCCTTACAGTGCATGAGGAGGGGTATGCGAAAGCGCTTTCGCACGCGCTTGGCGGGAAAGAGCTTGGGATAGAGCTGAAGCTGAACAGCGGCATGAACCGCGCCGGATTTCCCCTGGACGGTGCGCACCTTTCGGATACGGTGGAGGCCCTGCGGCGTGTTGCCGCCCTGCCGGGGCTATGCCCGCAGGGGGTCTTTTCGCATCTGGCGACGGCGGACGATCCCGCCGATCCCTTAACGGCGTGCCAGGTGACGCGCTTTCGCCGTGCGGTGGGGGCGCTTGCCCGCGCGGGGCTATCCCTGCCTGCCCATCTTTCGGCCACGGCCGCCGTGGCACGCCTTGGGGCGCTTGGCTTTCCCCTGGCACGGGTCGGGCTTGGGCTTTACGGCTATCTGCCCGCCGCCTGCCCCCCGCTTGGGCTTTTGCCGGTGGCACGCCTCCTTGCCCCCGTCGTGCAGATCCTGACACCCCCGGCGGGTGAGCGGGTCGGCTATGGGGGTGGCTACACCGTTCTGGAGGGGGCACGGCTTGGGCTTTTGCCCCTGGGATATGCCGACGGCCTGCCCCGCAGTGCCGAGGGTGGCTATATCCGCGTGGAGGGGCACCCCTGCCCGCTTGTCGGGCGGGTGTCGATGGATGCCTGCACCCTGCTTTTGCCCCCCGCCTGCCGCACCCCCCACCCCATGGCCACTGTTTTCGGAGAGGAGGGGGAGGATCTTTGGCGGCTGGCCGAGGCGGCCGATACGATACCATACGAGCTGCTTGCGCGGCTTGGAACAAGAATAGACAGGAAGTACACGTATGCGAATACCGACAGGACTTGTGATACTGAATAAAGAGGAGGGCATGACCTCGCAGACGGCCGTCAGCCGCGTGCGGCGGCTTTTTGGCGCCGACAAGGCAGGGCACAGCGGCACGCTGGATCCGATGGCCACCGGGGTACTGCCCGTGATGCTGGGACGTGCCACGGCCGCCTCCGAGTTCCTCCTTTCGGGGGACAAGCACTATCTTGCCACCCTGCGCCTTGGGCTGACGAGCGACACCGAGGACACCACCGGCACAGTTCTTAGCCGCCATGAGGGGCGGATGCCGACGACCGAGGAGGTGGCGGCCGCCGCCGCCACGCTTTTGGGCGAAAGCCTGCAGACCCCGCCGATGTACAGTGCCTTAAAGCGGGACGGGCGTAAGCTTTGCGATCTTGCGCGGGAGGGTATCACGGTAGAGCGTGAGCCCCGCCCGATCACCGTCTACCGCCTGGACGTGACACCGCTTGGCGGGGATGACTACGCCTTGGACGTCGTCTGCTCCAAGGGGACCTACATCCGCACCCTGTGCGCCGACATCGGCAGGATCCTGGGGGTTGGCGGGGTGATGGCCGCCCTTTGCCGTGCCGAGGCGGCCGGCTTTACGCTTTCAGAGGCGCATACGCTTTCCGAGCTTGGCGAGATGAGCGAGGAGGAGCGCGCGGGGCTCGTCCTTCCGACAGAGCAGCTGTTTGCCGCCTTTCCTGCCGTCTCTCTGCCGCCCTTCTTTGCGCGGCTTGCCCATGCGGGCGCCGAGATCTATCAGAAGAAGATCGGCACCGCCTTTCCCCTCGGCACGCGCCTTCGCATGCAGGATGAGATGGGCTTTTTCGCCCTGGGCGAGGTGCGCGAATATCCGGATGGGACGGCCATCAAGCCGATCCGCATGTTTGTCCTTTGATGCCCCCGTGGCGGCGTTTTTTGCGCCGCTTGCCACCCCGTGGCGGGGTTTTTCGCATACCCTTACAACGATAACACCGAAAGGAGAGCGCCGTGGCACACAGCTTTACCCCCGAACAGCGTGAGGCGATCGACACGCGAGACCGTACGCTTCTTGTCTCGGCGGCGGCAGGATCGGGCAAGACCGCCACACTGACCGAGCGCATCATTGCCTCGCTTACCGACCCGCAAAGGCCGCTGGATCTTTCCCGCCTTGTAGTGGCCACCTTTACGAAGGATTCGGCCGCCGATATGCGCAAAAAGATCGCCGCCGCCCTGCAGGATGCCCTGGCACGTGACCCGCAAAACCGTCACCTTTTGCGCCAGCAGCTGCTTTTGCCCTCGGCCTCCATCTCCACGATCGATAGCTTCTGCGGCCGCCTTTTGCGCCGCCATGCCGAGGAGGCAGGCCTCACCTCGGGCTTTCGCGTAGCCGACCCTGCCGAGGACGCCCTGCTTTCCCTGCAGGTGCTTGAGGAGCTTTTGGACGAGCTGTACGCCGGCGAATGCCCCGAGGTGGGCGCGGCCGAGCTTTGCCGCCTTTCCGAGACCCTGACCTCGGCCAAAAGCGAGGGTGAGATCTCGGCGCATCTGCACGCCCTTTACGAGGAGCTTTTGCACGGTGTGCGGGGGATAGAGGCCCTGGCCGATGCGCGTGACGGCTACCGCGCCGCCGCCTCCTTGCCCTGGCTTAAGACTCCCTTTGGCGCGGCCGAGGCAGACCGCTTTGCCGGGATCCTATCCGGTCTTGCCGATGCCTACCGCGAGGCGGTTTCTTATCTTGAGGGGCTTGACGAGCGCTCGCTTGCCACCCGCCTGCCCTACGCCTTGGAGGAGGAGGCCCTGCTTCGCCGCTTGGCCGCCCTTTTGCGCACCCGGGATGAAAATGCCCGCGCGGCCTTTGATATCAGCCGCCCCTCGATGCCCGCCGTCCGCAAGGGGGACTGCGAGGAAAACCGTGCGCTTAGCCTTATCCACAAGCAGGTTCTCGGGGTAATCGGGGATATTCGTAAAGACTACTTTGCATATACGGATGAAGAATCTGCCCGTCTGTGCCGCGAGCTTGCCGAAATGTGCGACCTCCTTTACCGGGTGCTTTCGCTTTACGATGCCCGCTTTACGGCCGAAAAGCGCCGCCGTGGGCTTTGCAGCTTTCTGGATATCGAGCGGCTCACCTACGCCCTGCTTATAAGGGATGGTAGCCCGACCCCCCTGGCACGCACGCTTGCCGAGGGGATCGACGGGATCTATATCGATGAGTTTCAGGACGTCAACGCTCTGCAGTACGGCATCATCCGCGCGATCGCCAAGGAGGACGATCTTTTCACGGTTGGGGACGTCAAGCAGTGTATTTACGCCTTCCGCCATGCCGACCCCTCCATTTTTGCCTCCCTGCGGGAGCGCTATCCCCGCCTTGCTGCGGGGGGAGAGGCTGTGCCGTCCACCATCTATTTTCGCGGCAATTTCCGTTGTGACGAGCCGGTCGTGCGGTACGTCAATCGCCTCGCGGGGCGGCTTTTCCGCCTGGCGGGCGGCACGGTTGCCTATACCGAGGACGATGACCTGTGCTACAAAAAGCTCCCTCCCGTTGGGCAGGAGCCGGTGCGCACCCATATTTTTGAGATGCCCACCCCCACCGAGGGGCGTGCCTACAGCGATGCGGAAAGAGAAGCGCTTGCCATGCGTGAGGCTACGTTTGTGGCCGAGGAGATCCGCCATCTTTTGAAAAACGGCCGCAAAAATAACGGCGAGCCGATCCGCCCCTCGGACATTACCCTGCTTTTCAGAAACCGCTCGGCCATGCCCCTGTTTGCCGCCGCACTTTCCGAGGTTGCCCCGGTCAGCCAGGGGGAGGAGACCGATTTCTTCCTGAATCCCGAGGTGCTTTTGGCACTTTCGCTTTTGTACACGGTGGACAACCCCCACAGGGACGTCTACCTGGCCGCCGCACTGCGCTCGCCCGTTTTCGGCTTTACCCTTAGCGAGCTGACGGTCATCCGCCGTGAGATGCGCACCGCCGCCGACCTGTACGATGCCCTGTGCGCCTACCAGGATGCGCACCCCGATTTCGAGAAGGGAAAACGTTTTCTCACGCGTCTTGACTCCTGGCGGCGCCTGGCCGAGGGCGAGACGGTAGGAAACCTTGTGCTTACCGTCTTCCGTGAGGCGGGGCTTCTTTTACTGGCAGGACGCGGGAGCGAGGAGCATCACGACAACCTCTTCCGCCTTTATCAGTATGCAAGAAGCTTTGAGGCCTCCTCCTACCAGGGGCTTTATAACTTTATTTCCTATCTGAACACCGCCATTGAGAACCGCACCACCCTCATTAAGCCGAACGCCGAGGCCAAGGCCGATGCCGTGCGCTTTATGACCGTGCATGGCTCCAAGGGGCTGGAGTTCCCCGTGGTCTTCTTCTGCAATACCGACCACACCTTCAGCACCAAGGTCACCGAGCCGCCCATCCTCTTTGACCGTGAATACGGACCCGTGTGCCGTCTTTTGACCGAAAACGGCGAGGCGATCGCCGAAAATCCGATCCGCACCCTGGTGGCGGGGCGCCTGCGCCGCGCTCAGGCCGAGGAGGAGATCCGCCTTTTGTACGTCGCCCTGACCCGCGCCCGTGAGCGGCTGTACGTCACGGGGGCCTCGACAAGCCTTGATAAAAAGGTCGCCGAGGAGACGGCCACGCTTGCCGTCCTTCCACACGCCTGGTATATCCTGTCCCGCTCCTCGCTGCTTGCCTGGATCCTGCCGATCCTTTCGGGGGAGGGGGATCCGTATCTTACCCTGCATCCCCTGCCTCAGCCCGGGGAGGTTGCCCTCCCTGAGAAGAAGGAAACCGATTTCGCAAAGCCCGCCGAGGACAAGCCGAGCGCCGATGCCGCCACACTTGCCGCGCTCCTCGGCCGCCGCCTGCATTTTAGCTATCCCGACGAAGCCCTGACCCGCCTGCCCGAAAAGCTTTCGGTCTCGCGGCTTAGCCCCACCGTCCTTGACGGGAGCGAGCGGGAGGTGGCCACGGTATCCCTGCCCGAGGAGCATCGCCCCTCTGTCCCGCTCTTTCTTTCCGGGCGGCGGGAGGACGAGGCCGCGCTTTCGGGGACGGCGACCCACCTCTTTTTGCAGTTCTGCGACCTTTCACGCCTCTCGGCCGAGACGGTAGAGGAGGAGATCGCGCGGCTTGTCACGCGGCAGTTTTTACTGCCCGAGGATGCCGCCCGCGTGCGGCGGGACGAGATCGCCCTCTTTTGTCGCTCCGCCCTCTTTTCGCGGTTGCGCGCGGGGACGGTACGGCGCGAGGTGCGCTTTCACGCCCTTTTGCCCGCCGAGAAATTTGCCGGGGAGGCCGACCGCCGCGAGGCGCTTTGCGGGCGTGAGCTTTTGGTGCAGGGCGTTATCGACTGCCTCATTGAGGAGGAGGACGGCTACGTGCTGATCGACTATAAGACCGACCGCCTCACCCCTACCGAGCTTGCCGACCCCCGCCTTGCCGCCAAAAAGCTGACCGAGCGGCACGCCCCTCAGCTTTCCTATTACGCCGCCGCCTGCCGCCGCATGTACGGCACACCCCCGCGCGAGGTGCTGATCTACTCCCTGCCGCTTGGCGACACGGTCGCCGTGCCCCTGTCCGAGGAGGAATAAAAAAGAAAAAAAGAGAACGGACGTCAAATCCGTTCTCTTTTTCGTTGTGCTGTTGATCAGCCCTTGCCAAACAGGCGTGCAAAGAACCCGGGGCCCTTTTTCATTGCGGGCTTAGGTGTTATGCCTGCCGCAATGTCCTCGTCCGAGGCAAGCCCTGTGATCTCTCCCGAGGCAAGCTCCTTGGCAAAGTGCTTCTTCACGTTTTCGTGGAAGGCTTGCAGTTCATCTTTGGTGCAAAGCCGGGGATAAACGACCTCCCCGCCGAAAATACCGCCATACGTGTAGAGAAGCTTGCCGTAGACGTCGGTTACCCGTATTTGAAGGCGTTCGTCGGATACCAGCACGGTGGTGGCGGTTGACTTGGAATA
>JAGBZZ010000112.1 GCA_017652965.1 Clostridia bacterium
CCTGATCTGGGAGCACGTCAAGGATCCAGGATATATGGATATCTCCCGCTTGATGTTCCGTGATATGCAGGCCCTCCGTGATATAGGGCTGGACGGCACGGTCAACTGTCAGTTCTCGCGTTGTGCCCTGCCGGTCGGCCTGCCGATGTACGGGATGGCGCGTGCGCTTTGGGATAGACGGGCGGACTTTGACGCGGTGGCGGACGAATACTTTACTGCCGAATTCGGGGAGAAGGGCGCCGCCGTGCGTGCGTATCTTGAGGAGCTTACCTCGCTTTTCCATCTCCCCTATATGCGTGCCGAGATGCCCGAGCGCTCGCCCGAGCTGCTAAAGACCTACGATCGCATCCCCGCTGCTATCGCCGCCTTCCGCACGGCAAACCCCGAGCTGCAAACCGACAGTGCGTGCATGGCCTGGCGCGCCCTTGCCGTCCATGCCGATATTGTCACGATGCTTTCGATGCTCCTTAGCCGCTGTGTGTGCGGGCTTCCGTTTGAGGATATCGTGGAGTCGATCCGCGCCTACGTCAAGAAGACCGAGCTTTCGGTACAGCCCCGTTTTGACGGCCGAAGCTACGTCCGCCAGATCGTCAACAGATTCCTGCACAAATAAAAAAGCAAAAAGAGGAACTATGCAAAAACATAATTCCTCTTTTTGTTTGCGTTTATGCCGCGCGCCAGCAAATGCCGTGGCGTGCCGCGTGCCAACGGCACGCGCTGAGGGCGTACGGATTTTGAGCAGAAATCGTCGTTCTCCGACCGAGAGGCGTATTGGTATACGTCGGAGGGAGGAAACGGCGATAGAAAAGGAAATATAATCAATTGGCAGAAAAGCCGCAGGCTTTTCATCCCTAAAACAAAACAAATTACGAAGATGCAAAAAAGAGGAACTATGCAGAACCATAATTCCTCTTTTTGTTTGCGATTATGCCAAAATATGTAGCCCTTATACCAGGGAGTGGCCTTCCCACTCAGAATCGGGAGCAAAGCCCATCACCGCTGCCACCGTGGGGGCAATATCCAAAAGCGACAGCCCCTCGACTACCCTCCCCGCGGCAAACTCCTTACCGAGGAAGAAGAAGGGCACCGTCATATCCTCCTCGCAGGTACTGCCGTGCGAGCGGTCATGCCCGCCGTGATCGGCCATAATGATAACGGCGTACTCCTCCCCGACGGTCTCGATCACCCGACGGACGTTGTCAATGGCAATTGAAATGCGGCGCAGATACTCCTCACTCATCCAGCCGTGGTCGTGGCCGCCCTTCTCGTCTGTCTCCACCATGTAAAGAAAGACGAAATCCGGCTTATCCGTCAAGATCACGCGGAGCGCCTCGTCGGTCAGCACGGTGTCACTGCTTTCCTTCACGTAGGCGTTGATATAGGTCGAAAACTTCAAGGCACCGGGCGTGGCAATGTCACGAAGCGGCTCCCAGCCGTAAAACATCGCCGAAACGCCGCCCGCCTGCTTGATCTTCTCAAAAAGACCCTCCACCGGGCGCACCTCGGGCACGTAGGTATTGCTGAGAATGCCGTGGCGCTGGGGGGTCACCGAATGGGTCATCGAAAAATGGCACGGAAAGGTGACCGAGGGCACCATCGAGCGGCCGGAATAGGTGTAGGTGCTGCGCGCCTCCAGCTCGGCAAGGTAGGGATTTTTGCACGCACGGAGGCCGTCCGGGCGCATCCCGTCGATCGAGATCAGAATAACCTTTCTTTGCATAATGTCGCCTCACTTTTATGTTATCCCTCAGAGGGGAACAGGATCCAGGCATAGCTACGGGGGTCCTTCAGCCGTACGTGAAGGGTATCCCCCTCGGAAGACACCGTGACCTCGGTATCAGAGGCAAGCAGTACCCCCTCGCCGCATCCCGCGGGGCGGGGTACGATATGCGTATCCCGCTCTGTCCCCTCCCGCAGAAGGATAAGGTGCATAGCCGTCTTATGCCGTGCCATAAAGCCGGTCAGGGCGCATCCGCTCGGCTCTTCGCCGATGGGGGTGACGTCGGCCACTGCAAGCTCGCCCCGATAGCGGCGCCACACCGCAAGGATCGCATGAAGCCGCGCGGCCTCCCTCTTTTGCAGTCTTTGCATCTCCATCCAAAGCAGGGGGTTTGCCACCATCACCGAGGCAAAGAGATAATCGATGCCGTAAAGCTCCGGGCGATACGGGTCGTCCTTTTCGTATTTTTCGGTAAAGCGGCAGGGGTTCAGCACCTCAAACTGGAATTTGGAGGCGGGGATATACCGACAAAGCAGCCAGAGGTTGCGCAGGGTGGCGTGGGGATAGTAGTTGCCCCAGGCACTGTAACGGTTCTCGACAAAAAGCGTCCCGTAGGGGGCGGAGGCCAGATAGCCGAGGCGGCGGTTGGCCGTCACGTCCAGCTCTACCGTTACCCCCTCGCCAAGCGCCGGGATCGCACCGAAGAATTCCTCGGCGCGGCGGCACTGCGACAGGGTGTCAAGATGCATCATATCCAGCTTGAAATAGCGAAAGCCCCACTCACGGTGTGCGCGGCCAAGGATCGCAAGATCCCTCTCGAAATACTCAAAATCGTTGGCACTGTGCGGGGCAAACCACAGCCCCGTCTCCACCCCACGCTCTCGGGCATATGGGGTGATCGCCTCGATCCCATGCGGGAAGGCGGCCTCGTCCACCTCCCAGAACTCCCCGGGAAAGATATGGCGCCTCTCCTCGTCATAGACGGTGGGGGCGTTTTTCTGCCAGCCGTCATCCACCTGCACGGCATCCACTAAAAGCTGTGCCGCACAGTCGATCTCTCTGCGCACAAACTCCTCGGTAACCACCTCGCGGCCGCCGCGCTCTCCCCAGGTGTTGGACATACACACAAGGGCGTGCGGCCGATACAGGGTGCGGTACCAGGTGCGGCACAAAAGCGCCTCCTCACCAAAGGCCGAGACACCGCGGATCACGGGGTATCCCCCGCACGTGATGGAAAGCACCCCGCCGTCAAGCGACAGGGAGGGCAGGATCATGTCGGGGGTGGGGACAATATAGACGGTGCTTTGCCCGTCCGCAGGGCAGGTAAGGAAAAAGAGATGCCCCGCAGTCGGCTTAAGGCTACCCCGATAGACGTAATCGGTCGCCGTGGTAAGCGGCGTATCGTGCCCGTCGGTGGCTGCAAAAAATCTGACAGCCGTCAGCTTAGCGGCAGAAAAACGCCGACCGACCGTCTCGGTATACACCCCGTCCTGCGGGGTGACGGTACTGAAACCAAAAGGATCCCGCTTCATAGCCTTCCCTCCTTCAGCGCAGGGGCATACTGCCGTTGACAAGATCCACAAGCGTGCAGACGCGCACCTCCTCGTCCCCAAGGATCACGGCGAGGATGGCCTCCCGGGCCGTCCTGCCAAGCAGGGGGGCTGTCATCCTGTGGAACTTATCGGCAAGCCAGGCCGTGCCGATCCCCTCGTGCGCCTCTCCGCGCGGCTCGCAATCCGGGGAGGTAAAGCGCCGCCCGTCCTTGGTGAGGATCTCTGCACGGCAGATCCGGTGGGCGGGAAACCTCCTGTCGATCTCGGGGTCTACCGCAAAGGAAAGCCGCTTCATCATGGCAAGCACCGCCATGTCGCCAAAGGCCTCGGGCAGTACCCTGTCGATCCCGAAATCCCCATGCACGATGGCCGTGGCGACCGGGTAGGCAATGTTATACTGCGCTTCATCGGCCGAGGTAGGCTCGATCTTTGAAAGCAGGGTCGCCCTCTCGAAGGTCTCGATCACGACCTTCTCCACCTCGTCGGCCTTAAGGCCGTTTTGCCGCATGATATGCACGCAGGCATCGATAGCGGGATGCGCCCAGCGGCAGCAGGGATAGGGCTTGAAGTAAAGCCCCATAATGGCATAGTCCTCGCCAAGGCCGTCTAAGTGATGCGAAAACTCCTCGGCCTCAAGGATATTCTTGTTGCCGGTAAAGCCGCACTCATGCTCGGAAAGCGCCAGCGCCCCGATCATCACGCCGAAGGGGACGCCGTCCTTGTTCATGGAGGGATACTCCACACTGCGGATGCCCGGCACCAGGGGGGCGTTGAACTCGGCGATCGAGAGGACGTTATTGAGTGCCTCTTTGCTATATCCCCGCATCCTGCCTACGCCCGCGGCCACGCCGATGGCGCCAAAGGTACCGCTGGAATGGGCAAACCTATAGTAGTCCATCAGCGCCGCGCCCATGCGCACGGTGGCATCGTAGGAGACCACCATCGCCGCCAAAAGCTCCCGAAGGGTGAGGTCACGCGCGTAGGCCTCGGCCAGAAGCGCCCCGATAAAGGAGGTGCCGGGGTGGGCGCGGGTCAGGTTGTGCCCGTCGTCTATATCATAGGCGTTGGAGGAATGCCCCATCGCCGTAGCCGCACCGAGAAAGCCGAAGCGCTTTCGGCTTCCGACCACGGCGACCTCCCCCGTGCCGAACATGGCCTCGGCCGAGGCAAGCCCCACACGGAACTGCTCGCTCATGCTACCCGAGATCAAGGCGCCCATAAGATCGATAAGACACCCGCGCGCGCGCTCACGGACGGCGGGGGGAAGCTGATCCCATTCCGTACCGAGAATATAGTCCTCCAGCCGATAGGTCGTCGTGTATTTCATAGCGGATACCGTCCTTTTCTCTGATACCGCTATTATAACACAGTCTGCACGGAAAATCAATGCGACGGGAAAAAAGAGAGCCGACGGCAAAAGCCGCAAAGTCTATTGACTTCCACCCGGATATGATATATAATATTTTTGAAAAAATATAACACGCAAGGAGAAAGACTATGGCAAAAATTCTGATCTGCCCGAACAAGTACGTTCAGGGCGCCGGCGAGATGGCTAAGATCGCCGATTATGCAAAGGCATACGGCAAAAAGGCCCTCGTCGTGATTACCGCCTCCGGCTACAAGCGGATCGGTGCGACCCTGGAGGCAAGCTTTGGTGCCGGTGAGGTCTCGGCGGTGTACGACTACTTCAACGGTGAATGCTCCTGGAACGAGATCAACAGACTCATCGCAGTGATGAAGGAAAACGGCTGCGACATGGTGATCGGTATCGGCGGCGGTAAGATCCTGGATACCTCCAAGGCTGTTGCCCACGCCTGCAAGACCCCTGTGATCATCTGCCCCACCATCGCCTCTACCGATGCCCCCTGCTCTGCCCTTTCGGTGGTGTACACCGACGAGGGTGTGTTTGAGGAGTATCACTGGCTTCCCGCTAACCCCAACATGGTGCTGATGGATACCGAGATCATTGCCAAGTCGCCCGCCCGCCTGACCGTGGCCGGCATCGGTGATGCCCTGGCGACCTTCTATGAGGCAAGAGCCACCAAGAGAAAGGATGCCGGTACCTGCGCCGGCGGCAAGGTGACCTGCGCGGCTATGGCGCTGGCCGAGCTTTGCCTCAATACCCTTCTTGAGGAGGGCGTCAAGGCGAAGCTGGCACTGGAAAGCGGTGCCTGCACCGAGGCTGTCGAAAAGGTCATTGAGGCCAACACCCTGCTTTCGGGCATCGGCTTTGAGTCGGGCGGTCTTGCCGCGGCTCACGCCATCCACAACGGTCTGACCGTTCTGCCCGAGTGCCATCATATGTACCACGGCGAGAAGGTTGCCTTCGGCGTTCTCACCCAGCTGATGCTGGAGAACGTGTCGACCGAGGACCTTGACGAGATCGTCGGCTTCTGCATCGAGGTCGGCCTCCCGGTTACCCTTGGTGAGCTTGGCGTTGCCGAGGTGACCGACGAAAAGCTGATGGCGGTTGCCAAGGCGGCCACCGTCCCGGGTGAGACCATCCACAACATGCCCTTTGAGATCACCGCCGAAAAGGTCGTGGCAGCCATGAAGGCCGCCGATGCCTACGGCAAGTATATGCTTTCTATGTAAGGAAGGGCGAAGGGGAGATGCACTGCGGCTTGCGGTGCATCTCCCTTTTTCATGCCTTCCCACCTCCCGAAGGGCGGGGCGCACTCTTGACGGGGGCGTGACAAGGTGCTATAATAGGATCCATAGACAAAATACTATAATACCGTCGGTCAAAAGGGGGAGACAGCAACATGATAACCTTACAGGATCTTGAGCGCATTGTGCCAGATCTTATCGCACAGCTGGAGAAGATCCACCGGGATATGAGCAGATACAAAAAGCTGAATACCGATTTTCGCGGCATCACCCTGATGCGCGAGATCGAGGCCAAGATCCGCCAGATCCAAAAGGTGCATACAGCCTACCGCAATACCCCCTCCTACCGAACCAAGGATTTTTCCAACTGGGTAAGGATTCAGGAGCAGTACATTGCGGAGTGCCGGCGGATCTATGGCCGCATCAAGGAATACGAGAGCGTTAGCGGCTATTCGTAAGGGCCTGCAGGACCAAAGAAATTTCGGTAAGGAGAAGAGCTGTGGAATACAGAATACTGGGAAAGACCGGCCTTAAGATCTCGCGCCTTGGGCTTGGCGGCATTCCTTTGCAAAGGATCGATGCCGACGGCACAAGAGAGCTTGTGCATACCCTTTTGGAGGCCGGCGTGAACTTTATCGACACCGCGCGGGGCTATACCGTCAGCGAGGAGTACCTCGGCCGGGCGCTTTGCGGGGTGCGGGATCGCTTTGTGCTGGCCACCAAAAGCATGGCACGCACCAAGGAGGCTATGGCAAGCGACGTAGAGACAAGCCTTCGCAGCCTCCGTACCGATTATATCGACCTCTACCAGATCCACAACCCGAGCAAGGCCGACCTTGATACGGTGATGGCACCGGGCGGGGCGCTGGAGGCACTTCTTGAGGCGCGCGCGGCCGGCAGGATCGGCCATATCGGCATCACGCTTCACTCGGCCGATCTGTTTGCGGAGGCACTGACCCTGCCGTGGGTCGAGACGGTGATGTTCCCCTATAATATCGTCGAGACCCAGGGGGAGGAGTATATCGCCAAATGTGCCGAGGCAGGCATCGGCTTTATCGCCATGAAGCCCCTGGCAGGCGGCGCGATCGAGGATGCCGCCACCGCCCTGCGCTTTATTGCGCAGAATCCCGCCGTAACCGTTGCGATCCCCGGGATGGCCGAGGTCGCCGAGGTCGCCGAGAACGTAGCGGCGATGACCGATGCAAGACCCATGACCGACGCCGAGTGCGAGAGGATCGCCGCGATCCGTGCCGACCTTGGCGAAAGCTTCTGCCGCCGTTGCGGCTACTGTGCCCCCTGCACGGCAGGTATCAATATCCCCGCCGTCTTTCTCTTTGAGGGCTACCTTAGCCGCTACGGGCTTGGGGATTGGGCAATGTCGCGCTACGGGGCACTTCCCAAAAAGGCCTCGGACTGCATCGCCTGCGGCGCGTGTGAAGGGCGTTGCCCCTACCGCCTCCCGATCCGCGATATGATGAGAAGGGCGGCAAGCGCTATGGAAAAGGCTAGGTCGGAGGTAAAGTAATGTTTGCAATCAAACGATTTTTCTGCCGCACCGTGCAGTTTGGCTTCCGCGTGGCGCTCCCCCTGCTCCCTTACCGCGAGCCAAAGCTTTTCCCCTCTATGGACGGGATCTCCGAGATACTTTCAAAGCACCGCCCCGCCGCCGCCCTGATCGTCACCACCGCGGGGAGTGTGCGGCGCGGCCTGATTGCCCCGATCACCGACGCCTTGGATGCCCGGGGGATCCCCTACGCCGTCTATGATAAGACACAGCCCGACCCCACCGAAAGGGACGTGGAGGAGGCACTGGCGCTTTACCGCGCGGTCGGCGCGGGGATGCTGATCGCCCCGGGGGGCGGCTCGGCCATTGACTGCGCCAAGGGGGTCGCCGCGCGGGTGGCCTATCCAAGGAAGAGGCTTGACCGCCTGGCAGGTGTGATGCGCGTTTTGCGTAAGACCCCCACCCTGGTGGCGATCCCCACCACGGCGGGCACAGGAAGCGAGACCACCCCCGCGGCCGTGATCACCGATGATGTGACTCACCGCAAATACGCGATCATCAGCTTTCCGCTGATCCCGCACTATGCCGTCCTGGATACCACCCTTAGCTAGACCCTGCCGCCCCACCTGACCGCCACGACCGGGATGGACGCCCTGACCCACGCCGTGGAGGCCTATATCGGCCGCTCCACCACCAAAAGGACACGGCGGCTTGCCGAGGAGGCGACCGCGCTTATCTTTCAAAATATCGGGCGCGCCTATGAAAACGGACAGGACGGCAAGGCACGCGAGGCCATGCTGATAGCCTCCTACCGTGCGGGATACGCCTTTTCGGTATCCTACGTTGGCTACGTCCACGCCCTGGCGCACGCGCTAGGCGGCCGCTACGGCATCCCGCACGGGCGAGCCTGTGCCATCCTGATGCCCGCCGTCCTGGAGGCCTACGGCAAAAGCGCACACAAAAAGCTGCACCGCCTTGCGGTCGCCGCAGGGGTGGCAGCAAAGGGGGAGCGCCACGAGGCGGGGGCGCAAAAATTCATTGAGGCCGTGCGCCGCCTGGCAGCCAAATACAATATCGAAACGGAAGTTCTGGACCCGGGTATAGATTCCCCCCTGGGCAGCACGGAGAGCGCGGGTTTCCGTCTGGCAGAAAAGGCCGTTCACGCTGTGTTCCCTGACGTAAAAACCGCGCCCTATCTCATGACCGGGGCCAC